>CAZDSY010000308.1:0-1522 GCA_964508285.1 uncultured Paludibacter sp. | reverse complement strand
CATTATTCCACAACAGGAGTTGTTCATTCAGTTTGCCATAATTAATTTCTACATCGCTGCCGGCAACTCCACTAAAAGTTGATGGCATAACAACATAATCGGTAAAATTAGTATTGTTGGCAAGTTGTAGCTCATAGGAGATCGTTGCATTTGTATCTACAGGCGTTGGAACAGCTGTACATGTTAGCAGTGCAAAATCGTTAGGCAGTTGAGTTACAACAATTGCAAGCGGACTTACACCTGTTTTCAAATTTACAGTAAAAGTTGTATTTTGAAATGCAGCTTGTTCATATCCACCTGGCTCAGCAACAAATTGGTTTGCATAAGGATCTTCACACGATGTAAACAGTAGTGATCCGAGTGCGACTATCGATATTAATAAATTTAGTTTCTTCATTTGATTTTGTTTAATTTGTGAAACATTTCATTCGGGGTTAATGCAGTTAAATGTAACTGCATTAACCTGAATTTATTTATTTTTTAATGAAATAATATACGCCATCTATATCATTAAAAATAACAATGTATGTACCGGCAGTCTGAACCATGTTTTTACCACCACCAACGCCAATACCCATAGCAGAGAATCGGTTGTCGCCATCTGAAGAGCCTTCAGTTCCCCAGTTGGTATCCCAGCTGCCGTTGGCACGTAATTTACATTGCGAGTCTTCTGCAAAAGTATAGGTAGTGTACCAAATATGATTATTTGTAGTTTCTGTAGCCGTAAGTTCAACATCAGCAGCCCAACCGTTAAACGCTCCAATTAAACCAATTTTGCTGTAAAGTGATGGAGTGATGCTTAGAGCTTCGAATGTAACTGTATTTTCAATTGAGTTCAAAGTAATCTTATAATATCCATCAGCAGGGACTTTAAAGTTTGAAGGTTCTTCTCCGGCTATTGCTTTGTTAATCGGATTATTGATACCATCGCTACCTTTGTTACCCCATTGAATAGACCAGTCGCCAATATCGCGAATTATTTTAAACGAACGTGATGCACTGAAATAACCCGTAAATACGAATTCACCATCGCCTGATAAATTGTATTTTTTACCTGCAGTTATACTCATTGGTATAAGAGATTTTCCAAGTCCGGCAACTGAATTATTCCATCCACCATCGCCTAAACCTACGATGTACCACAATCTTGGAGTAGATTCGTAATAGGGGAACAATGGTAATACATAAGGTAATACCTTAATTTTAATTGAGTTGGAATACAAAGGCTTAACCGTTAGCGTTTTTTCAAGCGGTGTAACTGTCGCATCAGAAATAAATGCTTTCAAGCGAATATAAATTTCCTTTTCTACCACAGGTTCAGGAAGTTTTCCTCCATAAAGTGCTATGATCGCCTTATCCATTTCCTTGGTATTAATACCAACTTTTTCGCCATTCACTGTAGTAGGAAGTTCCTCAAAAGTACCTGTGGCAAAAGTATTGGTGAAGCTTACCTGAGTTGTATAAGTAACTGCTGCAGTAAATCCGTAAGCAGGTTGAACACAAGTAAGATAATCCATATCTT
>CAZDSY010000307.1:0-1538 GCA_964508285.1 uncultured Paludibacter sp. | reverse complement strand
TGGGTAAATTGGGAGCTATGGATTTGCCTAAATCGAGTTTTACCCGATTGTAAAATTGCTGATAATCTGATAAATGTGCTTTAATCAGGGTCGAATACGATTTCTTTCTCGCTTTTTTGAGCTGCATAGATGCATTCAAATTATTATCTACCCCTTGAGTGACCGGGTTTTTGTCGAAACCGTTAAAACTGGTTGCCAACGATACATACAGTATAACTTCGCTGGCATTACGTACAAAAAGCGTACTGTCTGTTGCAGTAACTTTACCACCGGAATTCTTTATTTCAAAATAAGCCGAAAACCGTGTTCCTCTGTCCTCATCGAAGCGAATGGGATTTTGAATTTTAACATAACTCGGAGCGCAATAATAAGGAGCATATCCGCTTACTTTCAGAAGTTTTGCTTGTGTTGTGGATTTATAACGCAGCAAACTTTCGAATTTTAATTTGAAACTTATTGCATTTTTTCGGTTTGCTGTTAGTTTTATTACAAACACTTTATCGGGGTACGATACAAAATATTCCCTTTTGTAATTGATACCGTTTGAATGGTAGCTCACTTGAGAAACTGCAGTGGATAAGTCAAGTTCTCGTTTGTAATCCGAAATATTTTTGTGATTGAACTCCATTAACATAGTGCCGAGCGGGGCGTACGATTGGGAATAAGTTCCCTGCAACTTTCGGTTTAGTTTTTCGGCAAGCAGATAATCCTCATTTCTTAATGCAGTACGAATTTCAGGCACAAATTTATATGCTTCCGGATTCATATAGGGGTCAACCGGCTCTCCACTCCATAGTGTGGCATCGTTCAGGTAAATTTTTTCTGAATCTGTTCCCCCAAAAACAGTTGCTCCGGTTTTACCATTTCCGAGTAAGAGTGTTTCTTCGAAAAAAGTAGCAGGTTTATTAAACCAAATTTGGTTTGTTGACTGAGAGAGTAAATTGTAGTTAAGTGCAAATGCTATAGTGAATAAAATAAAAAATCTTATCATGGTAATTTGTTTTTAAATTAATACACTTACAAAGTTAATAAAACCAAGTTAAAAAGTATAATTTCTATGGATGATAGTCTGGTACAAAAGAGTTAAGATTTTTGTTGCTATGAAACCATATTTTCAATCGATAAGTTTCTTTATCGAGTAAAAATTCATATAATTATATATGACATTCGGTTGTTTTTTAATTATTTAAATTGTTTTTTTTATTAAACTTTTGTTGTTCGAAAAAATATTTTTGTTTAAATTTAACGTTGTTATTAACATGTTTAAGTTCAAACAACGAAAGTTGTTAATGAATAAAAATCTATATATTTGTACAATTGAACAGAATAATATTTTTAACCTTATAGTAATTTCGCAGCATGATTAAGAAGTAGCAATATATACTGCCCTTGATATGTTAAAACTAAAAAATTAAAGTCTATAATATACATGAAAAAACTAATTAAACTCCCGTTTGTATTTTTTGCATTTTTATTACTACTAAACGGTTGTACGGATAAGGACGTATATTACCAAAGGCCCGAATGGCTTGAATCTC
>CAZDSY010000306.1:0-1549 GCA_964508285.1 uncultured Paludibacter sp. | reverse complement strand
TTCTGTTAATTATTGCATTTTATTTTTCTGTTTCAGGTTTTACAGCCAACAACAATAAATCATTTCGCATAAGCAAGAGTATGACGGTTTTCAATTCTGTATTGCGCGAACTCGATTTGTTTTATGTAGATACGCTTAATTATGATAAATTATTGAAAACTGCAGTTGATAACATGCTTGCCGAGCTCGATCCTTACACAGTTTATATGCCTGAGGAGGAAACTTCAGACCTAAAATTTATGACTACCGGCGAATATGGCGGAATTGGCTCGTTGATAGTAAAAAAAGGCGATTATGTTTGTATCTCTGAACCTTACGAAGGAATGCCTGCTCAAAAAAACGATGTACGTGCAGGTGACTTGATAATTGAAATTGATGGAATCGATGTGAAGAATTATTCTATAAGTAAAGTGAGCGAGATGCTGAAAGGACAACCTAATACCGAAATAAAACTAAAACTGAAAAGATACGGAGAGAACAAACCAGTAATTAAAGTCTTTAAACGGGAGAAAATCCAGATAAATCCGGTTTCGTATGCAACAGTACTCGAGAATAATACCGGATATGTAATGTTGAGTGAATTTACCGATAAATCTGCTTTTGAGTTGAAAAATGTTGTGTCCGATATGGTGAAGAAAAATCAAATAACCTCATTAATCATTGATTTACGTAACAACGGAGGAGGATTGGTAGATGAGGCAGTTAAAATTCTCGGATATTTTTTGCCTAAAGGTACTGAAGTGGTAAAGACAAAAGGGAAAAATCAGCAAATCGAAAGAGCTTACAAAACACCAACTAATCCCATATTTGCGGATTTAAAGCTCGCAATTATTACCAATCGGTCATCTGCTTCAGCTTCCGAAATTCTTGCCGGTGCTTTACAGGATCTCGACAGAGGAATTGTGGTAGGTGAACGCACATTCGGGAAAGGTTTGGTGCAAAATATACGTTCAGTCGGATATGGAGGACATTTAAAAATTACAACAGCCAAATATTACATTCCAAGTGGTCGCTGTATTCAGGCTATTGATTATGCCCACCGAAACGAAGATGGTAGCGTCGCACGCGTTCCCGATAGCCTTACTACAGTTTTTAATACGAAAAATGGTCGCAAAGTACGCGATGGTGGTGGTATTGTTCCCGATATTGTTACGCAGGATAACCGTAAAATTAATATTGCGTATTATATCTATGCTCAAAATCATTATTTCGATTTTGCAACGCAGTATTTTACAAAACATCCTTCCATACCTAAACCATCAGAATTTGTTTTGTCTGATGACGATTTCAATGCTTTTATAAATTATCTTAAGGATCAAAAATTTACTTATACTTCGCAAACAGAAAAATATTTTCAGGAATTGCTTGACGTAGCAGGTTATGAAGGGCTCGATACAATAGCAAAAGCCGAATTCGACGCATTAAAGGCAAAGTTATTACCAGATATTACAAAAAATATTGAAGCTAATAAAGCTGAAATTACAGAATTATTAAGCCTCGAAATTATCAAAAGATATTATTTTCAAAAAGGCGAGATTGAATTTTCGCT
>CAZDSY010000305.1:0-1561 GCA_964508285.1 uncultured Paludibacter sp. | reverse complement strand
TGTTTTTAACTCAACTTTAACTTTTGATTATTGAGGTATGGAAAGTTGGGTTAAAAGTGTGATAAAACTTTCATCAGTATAACTATTTGCGTTTACTCCCGAAAAAGTAGCCATTGTTTTGTAGTCAAAATTAATATTATTGTTTATTTTCCATTTCAATTCAGGAGATATCCCATAAGAGTTATTAGTATAGTTAGTAATTACGCCTTGTTGTTTTACATTTGCTATATTTTTATTAAAACTAAGGCTGAGACTTGCTGTAAGCGATAAATCGTAAAACAGTTTTGATGCACTGAAAGAATTAATCCAAAAAGCTGATGGATTTTCTTTAAATTCCCACCAGGAAAAATTATAGATGTCTTGAATGAAGCTTACAGGTGTTAAGTTACTTTTATAATGCAAATAATTAGAAAGAAAATTTACATTCATTAAATGTGAGATGCTTTTGTAATCAAAACCACATGAAACGCTACGAGTAGCATTTCTTTGTAATTCATCACTACCTTTAACAAACATATTATATCTTTTTAATACATATCCGGTTTGTAGTCGGTTAAGGTTTCCATAACGCACATTTTCGGAATACTCAACATTAAATTTCAGGTTCTTATTTGGCTCGTAAAAAGCGTTTAACCGAGGGTTTATGTAGAAATATCGATTATAAACACTTGAGAAATCAGTATGCATACTATTTATTGATACCAATGTTTTAATAACCAATTTATTAAGTTCAATTTTGTACGTTGGTTCCAAATAAAACCTTGCTGAACGCCAACTCATGTTGTTGTTGAAATTTTCGGAAATATCCGACTCAGTATGCATTTCCGATACTACATTCTGAATTATGAGCTTAACACCAGCTTTTACAGTCAACAAATAGTGAAGTTTTTTATAATTTAAAGAAAAAAACGAATCAGAAAATCCATCGTTAAACAGAATATTCTGAAACAAGTTATTACTCAGAAAAAAAGGAAGCAAATTTGGAGATAAAATTGTGAGAGATTGAGGAAGTCGGGTGTACTCGGAGTGGTTTTCCATACCCAACGACAAACTACCCACTAATTTTGAATAATTCGTATGATTACTTAATTGTATTCGGGGTAATTGCATATTCTGCCGAATATCTAAAGAATTCGAGACAATATTTGCTTCCGTATTTTTCCAATGCAAATTTGCGGTCATCTTCTCTTCAAAGAAATAATTAGATTTATTTGCACTATAAACCAATTCATTTTCCAATTTATGCCATTTTACGGTTTGTGAAATTTTATTATTTAAAATTATATTCGGCTGATTTTTAAATACATACTCTATTACTTCGCTTTGTTCTCTGTTTTCAAGGTCGAAACCGTAATTTACATTAAACCGAAAATCAGTTTCATTTCCCAAACGCAAAAGTTGGTTAAGAGACACGATTGCGCTTTCATTGAAACGCGTACGATTTCGTGTGTAAATTGAAGAGGCTACCTGAAGGGGGCTAAGTTGATCGGGAATACCATCTATTTCGTCGACCCTTAAAAACTCAATTTAAATTCAAAAAGGGTCATATTTTTGAATTTAA
>CAZDSY010000304.1:0-1571 GCA_964508285.1 uncultured Paludibacter sp. | reverse complement strand
TTTCCGTGCACTTTGCTGATTTTGTATTGCGGAAAAACTTCGAGCAGGTAATGATAACCGTTCTCCAAATCCTGAAGGTCTAATTTTTCAGATTCTTCAATAAGCGGATAAACTACGTAAATCTGTCGCCCGGCATTTATTTGTTTTGCCATAAAATGCAACAAAGCCTGCCGTTTATTTTGGTAATAATGAAAAGTTTGAACAGGTTTACGTCCGGGAGGAAGTTCATCTATTACCGATACTTTCAAATCTCCGTACAATGTCATAGCTAATGTTCGCGGTATTGGGGTGGCGGTCATAACCAAAACATGTGGCGGTTGCGTATTTTTTTTCCAAAGTCTGGAACGCTGTTCTACGCCAAAGCGGTGTTGTTCGTCAATTACTACGAGCCCGAGATTTTTAAAAACAACGGTTTCTTCAATCAGGGCATGTGTGCCAATCAATATGTTTAACTCACCGTTTCGCAGCATTTCATGCATCGATTCGCGCACTTTGGGGCGAGTAGAGCCGGTAAGCAGTGCCACTTTTACTCCAAGGTCGCCCACAAACTGATAAATAGTATCGAAATGTTGATTGGCAAGAATTTCGGTGGGAGCCATAAGTGCAGCCTGATAGCCATTATCAATGGCAATAAGCATCGACATTAAAGCAACGAGCGTTTTTCCGCTTCCCACATCGCCCTGAAGCAATCGGTTCATTTGTTTCCCGCTTCCCATATCGGCACGAATTTCGCGAATTACCCGTTTTTGCGCTTCGGTAAGTTCAAATGGAAGATAATCTTTATAAAAACGATTGAAAAAATCACCAACGATTTTGAAAACAAAACCATGAATATTCTGCTCGCGCCATTTTGTAAACCGAAGAATACTGAGCTGAATATAAAACAACTCTTCAAATTTCAATCGCTGGCGGGCTTTTTTCAGCAAATCGGCATTTTTTGGGAAATGTATATTAACAAGCGAATCGGTTAGATTCATTAATACGTATCGTTGGAGTAAATATGCAGGCAGTGTTTCAGGAATACCGGATTTGAGATTCTGAATAACAGGATATATAATTTTTTGAACTGCTTTTGAATTCAAAAATCCTGTTTTCATCTTTTCGGTAGTGTTATAGTAAGGTTGAAGTCCTGCTTCAGTTACCTGAGTTTCCATTGAAAGCGGTTCAATATCAGGGTGTACAATATTAAATTTGCCATTAAAAAGCGTTGGTTTTCCGAAAATTACATAATCGGTCAGTATTTTATATTTTTCGATAATATACCGTAAACCTTTAAACCACACCAACTCTATGGTTTGTTTTCCATCGGTAAAAACGGCTGTTAATCGCTGGCTTCGTCCTTCACCTGCTTTGTCAAATTTCAAAATCTGCCCTTTCAGTTGCACGTAAGGCATTTCGCCGGTAATTTCGTGAATGTAGTAAAACCGACTTCGGTCAACATATTTGTAGGGATAATGCCGGAGTAAATCTTCTACAGAGCGAATGCCCAGTTCAGAGGCAAAAAGTGCAGCTTTCTTTGGTCCAACGCCCGGAAGATATTTTATGTCCTGCATCGAAAAATCCATTGTTGA
>CAZDSY010000303.1:0-1608 GCA_964508285.1 uncultured Paludibacter sp. | reverse complement strand
CTTCCTGACGTTGATGGAAGCACCTCTCCTGCTGCTCCGGCATACACTACAATTGCCACACGGTCTTTATCACGAAGATTGTTTACCAATAATTTCAATGACGATTTTACTAATTCAAGTCGGGTAGCGCCGTACATCGAGCCGGAAACATCAATCAGAAAAACAAAATTGGATGCCGGAAGATTTTCAGACGGTATTTCACGTGCTTTTACACCGATGCGTACAATTTTATGTTTCGTATTCCACGGACAAATGGTTCCTTCAGTAGTAATTTTCACAGGATGTTCACCTGTTGGTTTGTCGTAATTGTAACTGAAATAATTCAGCATTTCTTCAATTCGAACAGCATCTTTTTCGGGTATTTTTCCCTGATTAATTATCCGGCGGATATTCCCGTAAGAAGCAGCATCCACATCCAACGAGAAGGTGGATAATGGTTCTGAACCAACAGAAATAAACCGGTTTTCCTTATGCTTCCCGTATTCTTCATTGCTCATTCCATCATAATCATTATCTATAACATTTATTGTTTGCACACCATATACTTTATTTTTCCTTCCATAACCGGTTACAACAGCCCCGGCAGTTCTTCCTGTTAAAACAACTTTATCTTTGCAAACAATCATTTCATTTAGTGTTTGAGTGTTTGGTTTCAGTTTTACATTCATTTTTTCTCCGGTTACTTTTATTTCCTTCCTTTCATAACCAATATAACTGAATATTAGAATTTTACCTTTTTCTATATGAATTGAATATCTTCCATTCACATCGGTAATTGTACCATTTTTCCCTCCTTTTTCAATCACTGTTACGCCGTTTATGGGCGAATTTGTTTCATCGGTAACAATACCCGAAACTTTGATAACCTGCGAATAAACATTTAAACTAAGGATAATTGCCAGACCCAAGGTCAGCCAGAATTGATTGGTTTTCATTTTCATTGTTTTTTAAAATTGATTGATGATAATTCTTTACTCATTAGATTCATTAATTTTGAAAATTCCATATAACATTGTAAAAAAAAATCTACTTTTGTGGAAATAAATTACTGAAATTTCGATAACTACTTGAAAAATAGCCATAAAATACAGGACTTGAGCAACGAAGAATTATTAAATTCTTTTGTCGCATCGAACGATATGGCTTTTTTCGGAGAGTTGTATAAGCGGTATATTCCGAAAGTTTACGGACTTTGTTTAAAATACTTGGAAAATTCGGAAGCTGCGCGCGATGCCGTTATGGATATTTATCAGCTTGTAAGTGAGAAAATCAGAAATTACGAAATTGACAACCTGAATGCATGGCTTTACAGCGTGGCAAAAAATCATTGTTTGCAGGTAATCCGCAAGGAAAAACGAACAATATTTGTTAATATTGATGATACCAGTGTGGAAACTGACAGTTTTTTTACTCATACTGATGAAGCGCGAACTCCGGAAGAAATTGCAGCGTTGGAATATTGCATGAATACCTTATCGGAAGAACAGAAAGCGAGTGTAAAACTGTTTTATTTCGAAGAAAAATCGTACGCCGATATAGTTGAAATTACAGGTTACGCCCTTAGTAAAGTAAAAAGCTATATTCAAAACGGTAAACGAAATCTTAAAA
>CAZDSY010000302.1:0-1612 GCA_964508285.1 uncultured Paludibacter sp. | reverse complement strand
TTTATTGAAAATATAGCACAAAAAACCAAAGTTTATGCAAGTTTGAAAAAGAAATATGGCTCTAATAACGATTCAATAAATTTCTATCTGAATTTACCACGCCGAGTCAAAGTGTTCGATTACAAACTTCACGTAAAAGATACTACACTCAGCATTATGGATTCGATAAGGTATATGAATCACTTTTTACATGCCGGTTTTGTAGCAATGGAACCTAAAACAAGTGAAGTAAAAGCATGGGTTGGAGATATCGACTTCAATTTTTGGAAATATGACAAAGTTGCGCAATCAAAACGTCAACCGGGATCCACTTTCAAGCTTTTCGTTTATACTGCTGCCATGATGCATGGGATGTCGCCATGTGAAACCAGAGTAGATAAACCTGTAACCTGGGAATATGAAGATAAAGGAAAAACTGAAGTATGGAAACCAAGAAATGCTAACAGATCGTATGTTGGAAGTGTTACACTCAAACATGCTTTTGCACGATCAATTAATACGATTGCGGTGCAACTTGCTCAGGAAGTAGGAATTGATGAAGTAATTAAATATGCACATTTGCTTGGTATCAAAACTCCTTTGGAGAATCAACCATCGCTTAGTTTGGGTTCTTCAGATGTATCGTTGCTCGAAATGGTGAATTCATTCGGGACAATTGTGAATGAAGGAATTTACCAGGAGCCTGTACTTATTACAAAAATTGAAGATTACCGGGGAAATGTAATATACCGTTCGCCTCATATCCATAAAAGAGTTATAACTTATGAAGCAGCATGGCTTGTACAGGAATTACTGAAAGGCGGTTTAACAGAACCTGGAGGAACTACACAGGCATTGTGGGAGTGGGATTTGTTTCGTTGGAATACCGATTTTGGTGGAAAAACCGGAACATCTTCCAACTATTCCGATGCATGGTTTGTTGGGGTAACTCCTAAATTAATCGGAGGTGCATGGGTAGGGGGTGAGCATCGTAGCGTTCATTTTCGTTCATCGCATTTAGGTGAAGGAGGCCGTAGTGCACTGCCTATCTTTGGTTTGTTTATGGAAAAAGTACTTGCCGATGAAAATTTTAAAAATTATCGTGCAATGTTTCCAAAAAAACCCAAAGAGAAAATCACGCGAAATTATAAATGTCATACCTACATTAAGCGCGATACTATTAACAGAGAAGCTGATGCTATGGACCCACTTCCTACACCGGTTTCTACTATTAATACTGAAGTTCAAAATTAAGACGAAGATATTTTTTTTGAAGAACAATGAAAAAATATTTCACTTTTACCAAGCCTGATGCAGCTTTTGCATTGCAATTCCTGTTGACATGGATTTACGTGAATACAGCCTTAAATATTCTGGGTTTATGGATTATTAAATATATCAGTGGAACTGATTTTCAGGTAATACAGAATGTTTTTGTAGAATTTGTAAAGCCAATTTTTACTCAAACTATTATTTTTACTATTTGTCTTTTTACAGGACTTTCGTTACTGAAAAACCGTAATCTGGCAATTTTGCTTTTTGTTATATTTCAGTTCATAGCTTTCAATCTAATTTTTTTAGTAAATCTTAAAACTTCCGGAGGAATTCATTTTGAAACAAGCTGGAATAGTTT
>CAZDSY010000301.1:0-1614 GCA_964508285.1 uncultured Paludibacter sp. | reverse complement strand
TAATTAATAATTAATAATTATTACAACTTATTAAGCATATCCAAAAAATGTGGATACACTTAATAAGTCTATGTTTTTTAATAAACTAAATCAACGACACAATTACAAGTACCATTATCTGTTGTAATAGTATTATAAACATGACAATTATAATTTAGGAAATAGGGTTGACTTGATGTGGTCGCGCTTACTGATCCGGCAAGGAATTCATATCCTGCTGAAAGCACCCATTGATTTCTTATAAAAGTGTTCTGTAATATATTGTTATTGCTATTTGTAGTTGTAAAACTAAAATTGATATTTACAGGTGCATCCATTCCCCAATATATTAACAAAAATCTTGAAAAACTCCTTACTTTTATTGCTACTCTTGATTCACCTGAATAGTAGTATGAATCGAAAGAAACACTAAGTTTGTAAGTTTCGCTTCCAATTTTGGCAGTTGCCGAACCACTTGCTTCAGTTATATTAGCTGTTGTGATTTTGTTAATATTATGTTTTTCAGAAAGCTTAAATGTTGGTTCAGATAAAATTGCTTCAATAGACGATGCATTTTTCAACCTTTCGAAATTGTAAATATCTGTCGAAATAATCCTATCACCAAATTCTTTATATACTGTTGTTCCTATTAAGTACATTCTATCACAATTTAATAAGAAGCGTGCTGGATTATTAAATTCCTGCACCTCGCAGTAATCTTCACCATTTTCATCTGTATAAATCTGAATTTTATCAAGATTCTCCCGTATAAAAGTTTTGACTTCGTCTTGTGATTTGAATTTTTCAGGTTTAATTGTTTTATAAAACTCATCACAAATTGTCCCAAATGATTTGAAGCCTTGTTCAGTTTCCCATGTCTTTCTTTCAGTTTCGCTCATGTAATTCACTTTGACCAAGGTTTCATTAAATTCTTCTATAGTTTTAAACGCTAATATGTTTTGTTTCTCAATATTAGTAGTTTGTTGAATAGCAATATCTTCCTTTTTACATGATATAAAAATAACCGATACGAGTAACAGTGCAAATATTTTATATTTTTTCATTGTAATTATTTTTTTAAGAAATATCCCTATTCTTTTTTAAGCTTTTTCGGGTTTACGCTCTTTTTTTTACACAACCTGAAAATTCAGTTAATTTTCGGGACATGCCAACCCTATTTAAACATCCGGTTAAATTTGTTGGTGGTTCATTTAAAAATAATTACTTTTGTTACCTCCTTTTCTAAATGGTTAGGGAGAGCTGGCGGAAGTCGGAAAGTGTTGTGCCAACAATCATGTTTTCCGGCTCCGCTTTTTTTGTGCTCATAATCTTATAATACTTCTTATTTTCTTAAAATGTCTTTACTCTTTGTTCTTTGCTCTTTACTCTAAAAACAAAAAATCCCTTCAACCATCTTTCTCGCAATCAAAATATCATTGACTGCTAAGTGGCGAAGAGATACTCTATTTTGCTGAAAATGTGCTGTAAACATACATTTCGGGTTAAGAAGGTTAAAATAAGAAACGGTCGTTAATCAATTTCGGTGCAAGTTTAACACAATTTTTTTAACCCTGCAATTTTTTTTTTTTTTTTCTTTTTTTGTGTTGTATAACATAATTTGCATTGATATAGGTT
>CAZDSY010000300.1:0-1620 GCA_964508285.1 uncultured Paludibacter sp. | reverse complement strand
AGATCGTCATCAATAACCGGTGGCAATGTAAATGCTTCTTTCATTTTCATTTTCATGTACGACCATTTGAGTTTATTAGCCCTGTCCCAGCGGGAAATACTTTCAGGCATGGTCAATAAGAATGCACCCATTGTTAAATTGTAACCAAATGATAAACCTAATCCTCTGACAAGTTTTTTACCAAATGTTGCATTCTCGTTGCGCATAAGCGTTATAGAACTGAAAGTAGCGGAATCAATATAATTTCGGCATAAAAAATATCTGGTTTCAGTAAGTTTTAATTCGTTTGTATAATTGATATCCTGAGCATTTATATCAGAAATTGAATTAAACGTAAGAATGAGAACAATGATTCGAAATTTATTTTTAAAGAAATTAATTTTACAGCACATACACAAGATTTAATTTATTTGGGGGAGAAATCAATAAATAAGATTCACTTAAAACAAAAACACCTCCGATTATAAAGTTTCGGAGGTATTTTTTTAATAATTACGGAGAAAAATTATTTGTTTACTCTGAAGCGTTGATTTCCGTTTTTAATAAAATCAACTATCTGACAAGCAGCTGCAATGCCGGCATTAATGTTTGCCTCGGCAGTTTGCGCGCCCATTTTTTTAGGAGTAGCAAAATATCTTCCGGGAAATTTTGCAAGCATTTCGTCATGATTATCAGGCAAAATATCAGTGAGATATTTCATATCGGGACGAGCTTCCATTGCTTGCACAAGACCATCATTATCAATAACTTCTTTACGGGCGGTATTTACTATGACAGCTCCTTTTTGCATTTTTGATAACAATGTTAATCCAATCGATTTTTTAGTTTCGGCTGTTGCAGGAATGTTTACTGAAATAATTTCGCAAGTTTCGTATAATTTTTCTACCGAACTGCAAGGAACTACGCCATCTTTGCTAATGGATTCATCAGAGCAATAAGCATCGAACGCAAAAAGTTCCATTCCGAAACCTTTGGCAATACGAGCAACATTACGTCCTACATTTCCATAAGCATGAATACCGAGTTTTTTACCTTTTAGTTCTGTACCGGAACTTCCGTTGTAAAAATTACGTACAGCAAAAATGAGCAAACCGAAAACCAGTTCAGCTACAGCATTTGAGTTTTGTCCCGGAGTATTCATCACGCAAACTCCGGCAGCAGAAGCAGCCTCGAGGTCAACATTATCATAGCCGGCACCTGCACGCACTACAATTTTTAATTTTGGTGCAGCAGCTATCACTTCAGCATCAACAATATCACTGCGGATAATAATAGCTTCGACATCGGCAACGGCATCGAGCAGTTGCTGTTTTTCGGTGTATTTTTCGAGTAATACAAGTTCAAAACCTGCATTCTCAACTTCTTTACGAATGCCATCCACTGCCACTTTGGCAAAGGGTTTGTCGGTTGCAATAAGTACTTTCATAATATTTTACTTGGGTTGATATGTTTGATGTTTTAGAGTATCAAGGGTTTTAAAAGTTTCAAAGTTTTAAATTGTTTGACATTTTCCACTATCAACTGTCAAACCTCAAACCAATATTTAATGTTGTTGTTCAAATTCCTGCATGCAATCAACAAGTGCCTGAACGCTTTCGATAGGCAAAGCATTGTAACACG
>CAZDSY010000299.1:0-1644 GCA_964508285.1 uncultured Paludibacter sp. | reverse complement strand
GAATTGTATTTCAACCTTTAAGTTCGTTACAATTTCAATTAAATGCACTGACAATTCACCCGTGTCAAATCAGAATGAACTATTACAGTCCGGGTCTGATGTTTAATTTTTCTAATTTTACTTTCGAAATGGAATATCTGTACAAAACCTATAAGTCAGTATCCAAACTCGATTTTAATGAAACACAAAGCTGGTTAATCCAGGCTAATTACGATATTTATACTCCAAAATTTAAATACGTAAAAAAAGTTACTCCTCTTTTGCGCTACGATGATATGAAGAAAAATATGCGTTATGACGTACAAAGTTCTAGTTCAATAATTGTTAAAACTGATGAAGCTCGAAAAAGGTTAACAGGTGGAATAACTTTAAGTTTTGCTAAACCTTTTGTTAATGAAATACGTTTAAATTATGAACGTTATTTTTGGCCTGACGGGAAAGCTACAGATAGTAAGTTGGTTGCAGAGTTTATGGTTCATTTTTAAATCTATATTTTTGATAAATTTTAAATAATGCAGATTTACAAATATCCACCAAAAGATAAATGGACTGAAATAATCAAACGTCCGGTTTTCGACAGCACAAAACTATTCAGCATAGTGCAACCTGTGCTTGATGAAGTACGCTTAAATGGAGATAAGGCATTAGCCGTTTTTACTAAAAAATTCGATGGTGTTACTTTGAATCAATTTGAAGTAACAAAAGACGAAATTGCAGAAGCCGAAAAACGTGTTTCATTACCCTTGAAGCAGGCAATAGAAATGGCACGTCGCAATATCTGGAAGTTTCACTCGGAACAGCAAACTGAAATGCGCGAAATTCAAACCTCCCCGGGTGTATATTGCTGGCAAAAAGTTATTCCAATCCAAAAAGTAGGTTTGTACATTCCGGGTGGTTCAGCGCCATTATTTTCCACTGTTTTAATGCTTGCAATACCTGCTGGAATTGCCGATTGTAAAGAAATTGTACTTTGTTCACCTCCTGATAAAGAAGGAAAATTGCATCCTGCATTGCTTTATGCTGCTAAAATTGCAGGTGTTCACCGCATTTTTAAAGTTGGGGGCGCACAGGCTATAGCTGCCATGGCTTACGGAACTGAAACTATACCCCAGGTTTATAAAATTTTCGGACCCGGAAATCAATATGTAACTGCTGCAAAGCAACTTGTATCACTTCAAGGTGTAGCTATCGATTTGCCTGCCGGACCTTCAGAAGTACAAATTATAGCTGACGAAACAGCTAAGCCATCATTTATAGCTGCCGATATGTTATCGCAGGCTGAACACGGTGTTGACAGTCAGGCAGTACTTGTAACGGTACACGAACCGCATGTGGAAGCAGTTATGGAGCAAATAGATATACAGTTGAAGGTACTCAATCGTTCTGAAATAGCAAAAAATGCGCTTGAAAACAGTAAGATAATTGTGCTTCGTTCGCTGGAAGAAGCTGTTGAAATTACAAATCTTTATGCTCCTGAACATCTTATTATTTCAACACATTACAGCAATGCTGTAGCGGATAATATTATAAATGCAGGATCTGTTTTTTTAGGACATTATACTCCGGAAAGCGCCGGCGATTATGCTTCAGGTACCAATCATACGCTTCCAACAAACGGATATGCTCGCTCATACAACGGTGTTA
>CAZDSY010000298.1:0-1660 GCA_964508285.1 uncultured Paludibacter sp. | reverse complement strand
AAAAATATGACCCTTTTTGAATTTAAATTGAGTTTTTAAGGGTCGACTAAATAATTACAATATATAATTTACCATAAAAAATGCCACAAAAACTTAAGGAAGACGCATTATTGTATCATTCACAGGGAAAACCCGGAAAAATAGAAGTAATACCTACAAAACCTACAAGTTCTCAACGCGATTTGTCACTTGCCTATTCGCCCGGAGTAGCTGCTCCATGTCTTGAAATTCAGAAAGATAATGAGCTTGCATACGATTATACATCAAAAGGAAATCTAGTTGCTGTAATCTCGAATGGAACTGCAGTGCTTGGACTTGGAGATATTGGAGCTGTAGCAGGAAAACCGGTGATGGAAGGTAAAGGTTTATTGTTCAAAATTTTTGCCGGTATTGATGTGTTCGACATAGAAGTGAACGAAAAAGATCCCGAAAAATTCATTCAAGTGGTAAAAGCTATTTCGCCTACTTTTGGAGGTATCAATCTTGAAGACATCAAAGCGCCTGAATGTTTTGGAATTGAGGAACGCCTTAAAGCTGAACTAGACATTCCAATAATGCACGATGACCAGCACGGAACCGCCATAATTTCAGCTGCAGGACTAATCAATGCCCTTGAACTTGTAAATAAAAAAATTGAAGATATAACAATCGTGGTAAACGGAGCGGGTGCTGCAGCAAATTCGTGTACTAAACTATATATGATGTTGGGAGCAAAACTTGAAAACATTGTTATGGTCGATTCGAAAGGTGTGATTAACATCGAACGAACTGATTTGAACGAAAGAAAAAAGCCATTTGCCACCAGTAGAAAGATATATACTTTAGCAGAAGCAGTAAAGAATGCCGATGTTTTTGTGGGACTTTCTGTTGAAGGAGTTTTAAGTATCGATATGGTTAAAAGTATGAATGACAACCCGATTGTTTTCGCACTTGCAAACCCAAATCCGGAAATTTCGTATGCTGATGCTATGGCAGCCCGACCGGATATAATTTTCGCTACAGGTCGTTCCGATCATCCGAATCAGATTAACAATGTACTCGGATTTCCATATATTTTCCGTGGTGCTCTTGATGTAAGAGCCAGAAGTATAAACGAGGAAATGAAAGTAGCAGCCGTGAAAGCAATTGCAGAACTTACAAAAAAACCAGTTCCTGATGTTGTTAACGCAGCCTACAACCTGAAAAAACTGAGTTTCGGACGAGATTACATCATTCCTAAACCCCTGGACCCACGGCTACTTACAACCGTTGCTCCTGCTGTAGCAAAAGCCGCCATCGATTCCGGCGTTGCACGTAAAACCATAACCGACTGGGAAGCTTATAACGATCAGTTGCGTGCCATGATGGGAATTGACAATAAAATGATACGACGTTTTTACGATATTGCGAGACAGACACCCAAAAGAGTTGTATTTTCGGAGTCGAACCATATCAATATGCTTAAAGCCGCCGAAGCTGCACTTGCTGAAGGTATTTGCCGTCCGATACTTTTAGGTAACGAAGAAAAAATTGGAAATATTGCTGCAGAAAATGAAATTGACTTAACAGGAATCGAAATCATTAACCTGCGACATGACCGCGAAGAAGACCGTCGAGTAAAATTTGCACGTCTACTTGCCGAAAAACGTTACCGCGAAGGTATGACTTATGATGAGGCATA
>CAZDSY010000297.1:0-1661 GCA_964508285.1 uncultured Paludibacter sp. | reverse complement strand
GTGTGCGTACAAACATGCCTTTAGCATTTAGGTTAACTTTTAAATGATCGTCGAAAAATGTTGGACTTAAATTTAACGACCCTGTAACACGTTTGAAATTTGTTGTTTTTAAAATACCATCCTGTCCGGTATAACCTACAGAAACGCGGTAAGGTACATTCAACATTCCGCCACCAACGCTCACACTATGATCGGTACTGAGAGCTGTTTGATAAATCTGGCTTTGCCAATCAGTGTTAGCAGTTCCAAGTTTGGCAATTACAGCAGGTTGGTCGGTGTAAAGTTGATTAACATAATTTCTGAATTCGTCACCCGTTAGTACATCAACTGTTTTGCCTACCTGACTTACCGAAACATTACCATTGTAACTGATTGAAAGTTTGCCTTTTTTATCCCCTTTTTTGGTAGTAATAATAATTACACCATTTGATGCACGAGAACCATAAATAGCGGTAGCAGAAGCATCTTTCAATACTGTAAAGGATTCAATGTCATTAGGGTTAATTGTACTTAGCAGGTTGGAAACACCTTTAATACCATCGTTGTCCATGGCCAAACCATCGATTACAATCAGAGGATCGTTGCTCGCATTTAATGAAGAACCTCCACGAATACGGATTTTTGCTCCGGCTCCGGGTGCTCCACCATCAGTTGTTACGCTAACACCTGCAATTTTCCCAATCATCATGTCCTGAGCATTGGTCGTAAGACCTTTGTTCATCGATTCGGGTTTAATGGCTGTTACCGACCCTGTAGCATCGTTTTTACGAACAGTTGCATAACCAATGGCAATTACTTCGCCAAGAGCTATGGCATCTTCATTCATTAAAACAACAAAATTTCTTTTTCCGGCTACGGAAATTTCCTGATCCTGATAACCAACATATTTGATTAACAGTACAGCATTGGATGAAACAGTAAGCACAAATTCACCATTAAAATTGGTGATGGTACCGTTTGTGGTTCCCTTTTCAAGGATGTTAGCTCCGATGATTGGCTCACCGTTCGCAGCATCTTTTACAACACCTGAAATGGATATTCGCTGGCCATAAGTAGTTGTTGCCAATACAAACATCGCAAAAACGGCAGCAATTGTGCGGATTTTCAGCTTAAAGCTTGTGTACTTCATGCAGTAAAATTTTTTAGGTTGAACTTATTTATTATTTAAAAAATATTTTTTTTGACACACTACACATACATTGTAAATGTTGATGTGTGAAAACAAAATACTCATTTGTGAGAGCAAAAATAAAAGTTTCAAAATCATTATTGATAGGTGTGATATCTGAAAAGTTTAAATAATTAACGCAAACGTTTGCGAAAAAAATACCTTATATTTGCAGTGTTTTTTTTCGAATCTGAAAAGCTCTATTTATTTTTGTATCAGGTATTTTACATCTGTTGAAAAAGATTGTAACGCTTTTGTATTTATAATGCTGTTATTGGTTCAATTTATTACTCTTAACAGTTAAAATTAATTTAATATCGATGAACAAGACACAAATCACCATCAAGGACATCGCCCGCGAATTGAATATTTCACCCTCCACTGTTTCACGAGCTTTGAAAAACCATCCTGATATAAGTCAGGAAACTAAAAACGAGGTCAATGAATTTGCCCGTAAGCACAATTATAAACCCAATGCACTTGCTTTAAGTTT
>CAZDSY010000296.1:0-1662 GCA_964508285.1 uncultured Paludibacter sp. | reverse complement strand
AACAAAACCTCCGATTTGCGGCAACCTGACAGCGTGCCTGCACCTGTCAGGGTTGTATTGTAAAACTCGTATAATCTTCACATAACCTTAGAGTATTCACAGTATTTTTTTTACGAGTTAACGAAGATAATACACTCATAAAAATGGAATTACAAATTTTCATACCATTTCCAGAAAGGTAGTATATGGATTGTTTTGTCGAATAATGATACTAAATCTTCTTGGTTAAATGTTACAATCCAGCCTTCCTTTTGCCCAAAATAATCCATAGCTTCCACAAGTCCCGCAATTTCACGTTCTTTATTCATCGAATTAAGCTCAAAACACACCTGAATCGTTTGTATTATTTTTGAGTTTCGAAATACAACGAAATCACATTCTTTTTTTTCCAAAAAATAATATATTTCTGAAAAATTCCTTCGTAAATGTAAAAAAACCACTGTTTCAAGTAAGCGACCGTAATCCGGCGTAAACGACTGCGCATTCACTGTAATTAAACCACTATCGATAGCGTACCATTTTTTTGGATTCACCTGTTGTGCTTTGAGTGAATATGAAAATTTACTCACTGGCAGGAACAGATAACTATCCTGCAGATAATTCAGATATTCGTTGATAGAAGAACTTGAAGCAATCTCAAACTGTTTTCGTAAGGCATTAGCACTCATGCGGTTTCCTGAATTTGATAAAATAAATACAGCCAGACTGCGTATTATGCGTGTTTGCTTTATCTGATACCGAACAGCAATATCGCGCAAAAGAATATCATTGAACACGTGTTGTAATACTTCTTCATTTTCAGATAAAATGTATTCGGGGAAACCGCCCGTATGCAAATATTTCTGAAGCGATTGGGCATCCTCTTTCTGCGTGGTAAATTGCAGATATTCAGCATAACTGAAAGGAAATAATTCGCGGGTAATATGTCTTCCCGTGAGTTTGGTTCCTAATTCTACACTTAGTAAAGAAGCATTTGATCCTGTAATGGTTACCTGATAGCCTTCGTCGAGTTTAAAACGTACAAAATTTTCCCAACCGCTGATATTTTGTATTTCATCAAGATAGAAATGATTGATATGCTTTTCTTCGGCATATTTGCCGAGTCGTTCAAAGTCGGAAAAAGTAAAGGCTGCCAATCGCGGATCTTCAAAATTTAAAAAAACTTTATTCGCTTTATCGGCATGCATAAGCTGGCGCATCAAAGTACTTTTTCCACAGCGTCTTATCCCGGATATTATCAAAGCATGAGAAGTCGTAATATCACTTTTGAACTTTCTCTCCATCCCATTATCTATTTTGGCAAGCCTAAGAAGTTGGGATTCAATAATATCCTGTAATTCAAAAATTGTTATCATAATAGTTAGCTTTTGCAAAGAAAAATAATTAGCGCCATAAACGAACACTTTGCAAAGATAGACTATTTATAACAAAAATATTCAACGGCAGTACTTTTTCTTTGTCTTTCGAGTCTTTTGTTTTTAAGAGTTTACGTTAAGAATATACGGTCGCCAAACGTTTTAAAGTTATTTTCTTTCAAACCTTTCAACATCATTGGATTTGAAAACGTTTCTTTCAATGAATTACACTAATATCAAAAAAAACAGTTAACGAACAAAACCTCCGATTTGCGGCAACCTGACAGCGTGCCTGCACCTGTCAGCG
>CAZDSY010000295.1:0-1664 GCA_964508285.1 uncultured Paludibacter sp. | reverse complement strand
TTTAATGCCACAAGGTCTGAATTTGCAGCACTTGCCGGTGTAGCCATTTCGGCACGCATCTCACCCCAGATAAAATATTGCTGCATCATTTTTGTATCAAGCATCTGTGAATAACAGCCCAATACTGCCGCCCGTACTTCTTCTTTCGTTTTCCAGTAGCGTTCACGTACAACGCCGTCTTCGGGTCGTACATCTAACCATGCATCACAGGAACTGACCGAAAGAATGGTCAATAATATAAATGTATGCTGAATGAATTTTTTCATATATTTCAATTGTAATAAATTATGAAATGTAATTTTCAATTCTTTTGTAATAACTTAATAAGATTAGAATGATACGTTTACTCCAAACATATAACTTTTTGGTACCGGGGCACGTGCATTATCCTGAAAACTTCCGAGTCTGATTTCAGGATCCTGTCCTGTATAATTTGTTAAAAGCAAAACGTTTTGCATGGTTCCATAAATGTATAAATCTTGCAATTTCCAAAGGGAAATTAGTTTTCGGGGGAAATTGTAGCGGAGAGTAAACGATTTCCAACGAATAAATGAGCCATCTTCAACAAATCGATCCGATGCAAGCCAGTTATATCCCTGTGCATGTAATGCTCGTGGGAGTAATCCCGCAGGAGCATCAGCAGGATTTTCATATTCGTGATGCCAACGTCTTAAAACCGATGTTGCCTGATTATCGAAACCATACATATTTTCAAGCGACATTCGCGCTGCATTAACTATTTGATTGCCATAACGATAATGGAATACAGTGTTGAGCGACCAGTTTTTCCATTTTATTGATGGAGTAATACCTCCGTAAAATAACGGATTATAATCGCCAAGATAAACAATGTCCTGATAGTTGATCTGTCCATCTTTATTAATATCTACATAACGAGCATCACCTGGCTGGAATGTATAATTTATGGTAGGATAACCAAACTTCATGTAAACAGGAACTGTATTTCCATTTTCGTCAGTAGTAGTAATTTGTTTTCCATCGCTACCAATAGCAATAGTTTGATCTTTATTTAAATAAACGCCATCATATTTATATCCGTAAAATGCTCCGCGAGGCTGACCTGAAACAATACGTGTAATATAAACGCCGTTTCTGCTCCAATCTTTAAAGTTATCGAGTTCAGCATATTCCGATAATTCGGTTACTGAATTCCGTTCTCTTGCCATGTTGAAAACCACGTTCACATTCCAGTCTTTAGTTTTTACAGGTGTATAACTTACACTTAACTCCCAACCTTTATTTTGCAGCGTTCCAAAATTCAACGCCATTGTTGAGAAACCGGACGATGTAGGGATATTCGTTTTTGCACTATACTGGTCCTTTGTAGTACGCACATAATAATCAAATTCGATATTTAATTTATAGTCAAAAGCCACAAAATTCAAGCCGTAATTATCCTGAATTGAACGTTCCCAACGCAGCTCTTTTAACTCAAGTGTTGAAGGATAGGATGTTGACTCTCCAAGATATCCGTAACTATAAGTACTGTAACGGTTGAAATATAAATAATCTGAATCGGGACTTTTACCTGTAATACCATAAGAAGCACGAAGTGAAAAGTCATTTAGCCATTTTTCAGTCTTAGACTTTAACCAAGGCTCACCGGAAACACGCCAACGTCCGGATATCGCAGGGAAAACACC
>CAZDSY010000294.1:0-1664 GCA_964508285.1 uncultured Paludibacter sp. | reverse complement strand
GTACGATGCTATTCGCCGCTTTACATAAAATCAAATATCATAGATTTAGTGGGAACAGAAATTGATACAACAACTACCGAACAAACCAAAACAAGTCCGGAAGAATTAAATCCTGATGAATTAACACCGGAGGAACTTGAAACACTTACAAAAGAAGATCTGAATGAATTACTCGAAATTGCATTACAGGAAGAAAAATATGAACTTGCAGTGAAAATTCGCGATGCTTTGAAAAAGAAATGAAAATTAAGAGCAAAGAACAATGAGTAAAGTCATAAAAGGATTTAAACATCAGTTTATTTAAAGTAAGTATCATAAAACAACAAATAAAAAATACTTTGTAAAACACACCAACTTAAAAACTTCACATGTTAAAAAGAAACAGTATATGGGATTGAAATTTAGATTGATAATAATGAATTTTCTACAATTTTACGTGTGGGGTTCATGGATGATGACTCTTGGTCATTACGGATTCGTAGAAAAGCAGTGGAATGGAGCACAATTTGGATTGGTATTTTCCACTATGGGTTTTGCTTCGCTTATTATGCCAACATTATTTGGGATAGTTGCCGATAAATGGAAAGCAAATTATGTGTATGCTTTGCTACATTTGTTTTTTGGCATCACCATGTTTATGTTACCATTAATCGATGCTCCAGTACCATTTTTCTGGGTTTTATTGGTTGCAATGAGTTTTTATATGCCAACTATTGGTTTAAATAATTCCATTGGGTTTTCAGTTTTAAAAAAAGAAGGTAAAGAACCTACCAAGTATTTTCCACCTATAAGAGTGTGGGGAACAATTGGTTTTATTGTAGCCATGTGGGTTACGAATCTTTTCACAAAAGATTGGGGATTCGGGCAAAGCATTAAAGTTTCTTTCATTATATCGGGAATTTTTGCCATCATTTTATCCATCTTTTCATTTTTAGCATTGCCTGTAATAAAAAAAGATGAAAAATCACAAGGAAAACAATCTCTTATTCAAAAATTAGGTCTGGAAGCATTCGTTTTGTTCAAACAGAAAAAAATGGCGCTTTTCTTTTTATTCAGTTTATTATTAGGTGGTTCGTTACAATTAACTAATGCATACGGCGACAGTTTTTTACAGGATGCCAATGTATTTCCAAAAGGAGAGCTGATCAATAACTTTTCTACAATCATACTTTCTATTTCACAAATTTCTGAAACATTATTTATTCTTGCAATTCCCTTTTTCATGAAACGCTTCGGTATTAAAAAGGTGATGCTTTTCAGCATGTTTGCCTGGGTGTTACGTTTTGGATTATTTGGGTTGGCTGATAATTCCGTTCTTGGCTTCATGCTGATTATCGCATCATGCATAATTTATGGTATGGCATTCGACTTTTTCAATATTTCAGGCGCTTTGTATGTTGAACAAAATACCGATTCAAGAATCCAATCATCGGCACAAGGTGTATTTATGCTTATGACAAACGGAGTTGGTGCTGTTTTGGGAAATATAATTGCAGGAATAGTAATAGCCAAGTGGTTTGAAGATCCTGTTACGCATATCAAAGACTGGTCTGGAATATGGATGGTATTCACATTTTATTCACTGGTTGTAGCCATTCTTTTTGCAATTTTCTTCAGATATAAACACAATCCAAACGAAGTTATAAATATTCACCATTGAGAAA
>CAZDSY010000293.1:0-1692 GCA_964508285.1 uncultured Paludibacter sp. | reverse complement strand
CATTGCGCCAACTCAAAAGGTACAATTTTTGATATAAACACTAAATTGACAGGAAATTACAATGCCGAAAATGTAATGGCTGCAATAACTATTGGCGATTACTTTCATCTTACGATTAATGAATTGAAGAAGGGTATCGAAAGTTACGAACCCAAAAATAACCGTTCACAGTTATATAGAACGAATCATAACGAATTGATAATTGATGCTTACAATGCAAATCCAACAAGTATGATGGCATCAATTTTAAATTTCGCGGAATTAAATAATGATAATAAAATGCTGATTTTAGGCGACATGCTTGAACTTGGCAAATACAGTGGCACTGAACATCAAAATATAATTGATTTATTAAAAAAATTGAATTTTAAAAATGTTATGTTAGTTGGCAAAGAATTTTCTCAAACTGTCCATAACTTCATTTCATTCCCTGATGTTGAAAAGTTGATAGAATATTTCAATAAAATGCCTGTTCAACATCACTTGATATTAATTAAAGGATCAAGAGGCATACAACTTGAAAAAGTAATAAAAGTATTGTAATTAAGTTATTCAGTTTGTATATTACAGATTTATTATGAAAAACAAAAATTTATTGATTACTATAGGCATCGCTGCGATTATTGTAGTATTGATAGCGTTGGTTTTATTTTTTGTAAATAAAACCAAACAAAAGGATCGCGAAATGGTAGAAATGATTGAGATGATGAATTTTGAAAAAGAACAGGTTGAACGTGAATATCAAGACTTGACAACTGAGTTTGATGGTTATACATCGAACATAAAAAATGATTCCCTTATTAAATTACTCGAGAAGGAAAAATTGAAAGTTCAACAGTTACTTGAAGAGTTGCGCCTAACAAAATCCACCAATGCCCGACGTATTGCTGAATTACGTAAAGAACTTGCTACAGTACGTAAAGTAATGGTGCATTATGTAAATCAAATCGACTCTCTTAATGCAGAAAACAAAGTACTTAAAACGGAAAATAAAGAAGTAAAACGCAAATATCAGGAAGCAACTGAAACGGTTGAACAACTATCAAAAGAAAAAGAAAATCTTAACGAAGTGGTTACCCGTGCATCAAAACTTGAAATTACATCATTCAGCATGACTCCACTGAATAACCGTAATCGGAAAGTGGGAATTTTTTCGCAAATTGCGTCATTACAATTCAACTTTACCATTGCAAAAAATATTACGGCACAACCGGGTTACAAAACCGTTTATCTGCGTATTATGCGCCCCGACAATGAAGTTTTAACCAAAAGCCCTGATAACGTTTTTCATTTCGAGAATAGAAATATCGCATATTCCGCGAAAAAAGACATCGAGTATCAAGGCGAAGCTTTAAGCGATGTAATGTACTGGAAAGTTGAGGAAATTGTTCAGGCAGGCGAATACCGAGCCGATTTCTTTACCGATGGCTATCGAATAGGAAGTTTTACCTTCACCTTAAAAAAATAATCAAGTATTTTAAACATAATGTCCGAAAGCAGCAAATTCAAGAAAGCATCTGCCAAAATTGCATTTGACGAGCAGCATCGCCAAACCATTCGGTTTAATATCGGGAAATACGATGCCGCTGTGGCTAAGGGTATGGCACGTTATAAAGACATTAATTTGGCAAGAAATTGTGCTGCAGCTATAAAACGCGATGTTTTACAAAATTGGGAAAAATATCTGCTTGA
>CAZDSY010000292.1:0-1704 GCA_964508285.1 uncultured Paludibacter sp. | reverse complement strand
TATTATTCCACTCAACAACAACATTCAAAATTCAATTCTTTACATGTAAATGCACGCAATTTTTATTTAAAAACTAAATAGGGTCTGCTGAAAAACTATTTATAGCCACGAAGTGGCTAAATGTGAACCAACGGTCAGCGTAGCTAATAACCCCCAGTGAAGCTTGCGGAACTGGGGGATGTGAATGACCACAGATCCACAACCCCCAAGTGGGTTGAACATAATTATAATATGTTGTTATTGAACCCTATTCAGGGTTCATTTTATCTATTATTCTTGTCCGCCGGTTTTACCGGCGGTTATTCACATTAAATCCTTTCAGGATTTTTTGATAAAAAAATAAGTATGTGCAAGGGAAATGAACACTTATATTCAATAAGTTCGCATCTAAATTTTAAAACACAGTGTTATTCGACTGTGTATCAATAATTATGCAGTTTTTCAGCAGACCCTAAATATCCATGCATTAAAAAAGTCATTTTCATAATAAAGAACTCTGAAAGAGTTTCATATGCTTAGCCATGTGCGCGAACCCATGGATGTAGGATATACGAGTATTTGAACTCTGAAAGAGTTCAATATCAATCTATTTCGATTATTGAACTCCTTCAGAGTTCTTCAATTCATACACAATTCATCCCCGAATTTCATTCGGGGCTAATCGCATTTAACTGCTTCGTAGTAATCCATAGTTTTTCAGCAGACCCTAATGATACTTTATTCCCTTTACATCAAACAATAATAATTATGGTTTTTAAAAGCATATTTCATACTACTACTGCTTTTCAGTAGAATCAAAGCACATTAAAGGAAGCTTTTAGATAGGCTTATCGATATCATTTTTTTTAATTTTCCCAAATTTTTGGCTCACTAACTCTGAAGCTATTTCGGAAAGCGGAACGAACACAAATTCTCTTTCAGCTATGTGAGGATGTGGAATGGTAAGTTCAGGTGTGTTAAGTATTAAATCATCGTAAAACAAAATGTCTATATCGATAATACGATCCGTGTAAGTCGTTTGCGTTTTTTGTTTGCGACCCAATTGTTTTTCAATCTTTCGTGTTTCGTCCAACAATGCAAAAGGTAAAAGTTTCGTGTGCATTGAAACTACTGCATTAAGAAAAATATTTTCTGAAATAAATCCCTGTGGTTTTGATGTATAAAAAGATGATACCGCAGTAATATCTCCAATCTTTTCGGACAGTAAATCCAACGCTTTTTTCAGATTTTCTTCCTTCTTACCCAAGTTTGAGCCAAGCCCTAAGTAAATTTTATGGATCGATTCAGATGCTGCATTTATTTCCATCGAATGTTTTTCGATTTATTACCCATACGCCCGAAAGTGAGCAGAAAAAGATTGATAACCGGCAAGATAATGTCAAAAATTAAGATACTGAAGTGATAGCGTCGTTCGTTAAAATGTTTAGCTGAACGGTTGATTATAAGAAACTGCACCCAAAATCTTATAAGATAAAAAAACAAAGTAGCAGCTATGGTAACTAAATTGCCGAAAAAAGGTATTAAAATAAGCGTAAAATAAAACAAACCGCGTGAAGCAGGTTCAAGACTTAGTCGGAATTTGCTGATGGGTGTATAAAATGAGGAAACCGACAAATGTCGTTCTTTCTGAAAATACCATGCTTTAAAAGAATTTTTCGGTTCAGACCATGTAATGCTATCGGGTGAAATTTCAATTCGGGTATT
>CAZDSY010000291.1:0-1707 GCA_964508285.1 uncultured Paludibacter sp. | reverse complement strand
CGTGTACAAGTGCCAGAAATTCACCTACATTGTTTGTCCCTTCAGGAAATGGTCCTTGACGAAAAATTTCCTCACCCGTTTTTGTATAAACACCGCGATATGCCATAACTCCCGGATTGCCACTGCAAGCTGCATCAACTGCTATACTTTCCATTTCAGGCATTCCATACTCTTGAATTTGTGCCTGTGTCAGAAATGGTTTGTCAGGTTTTTTATCTACATAGTCGTTGTAGGGCAAGAGAAAAGCTTCCCGAGCTTCAGTTTCAGTTTCGAATCCTTTAAACTTAGCCCGATCATAACCATGCGTTTGTTGTTTACATTCTTCCCAGGTTCGGTATATTCCCGGCTCACGACCATCCCATACTACATAATATTTCTTTTTCTTTGCCATGATTTTTTTACTATCCACCATAGTGGACCAATTTTTTCAATTTACCAATTACCAATTCACTTATCACCATTTCACCAACCCGTTGCATAATTGCTTTTAAAAATGTAATTTTGTGCCGATCTTTCGTGTAGAAAACAAAGAACAAAGATACAAAATAAGGAATTAAGAACAAAGATAGTTACGAGATACTAGTTACGAGTTAGGAGTAGTGTAAGGGAATACAAAACCCGAAAATCGAAACATATTTAACAATCGCCTCTGTAGTTCAATGGATAGAACGGAAGTTTCCTAAACTTTAAATTCGGGTTCGATTCCCGGCGGAGGTACTTGAAATCCTTTTTAATCGCTTGATTATTAAGGGTTTTTGTTTTTTCAACCCTGACAGGTTCGGCGAACGCTGTCAGGTTGTTTGAATAAAATGAATTAATTTATTTTGGAAGTTTCTAGTGATTTTTAATTTTCTATGTATGTTCGGTTATAAACAGTTTAAAACTTTTATTCAGGTTTGCCATTTGTATTGATGGTTTTACTGTTAATAATCAGGTTTTTAAGAAATATTCTATCCATTTTTCCAATGTAGCGGTTACCTCCTGAACTGACATTTTCGAAATTACAATTTGTTACATAAATATCACGCACATTTGCATCGTTTTCAGGCGCATCAATAAAAATTCCAAAGCGACTTTTTTTAGCGGTCACATTATCAACAAACACGTTTCTTACAGTTGGAGAATAACTTCCAGCACATTTTTCGTCGGGTTCGTAAAGCAGATTTATGCGCACCACCGCTTCTTTTACTTGTCCCACTTTTACATTTCTGAAAAATACATTTTCAATAATACCACCCCGACAGTTGCTGGTTTTAATGCGTAAAGCACGATCGAGATTCGGACTGTCCATTTCGCAATTTTCAACAAAAAGATTACGGAAACCACCCGAAATTTCGCTGCCAATCACCACGCCACCGTGTCCATCGTTCATTTTACAATTGCGAATTACAATATTTTCGCTTGGAATATTCCAGCGTCGTCCATCGTTGTTTCTTCCGCTTTTTATGGCAATGCAGTCGTCGCCGGTATTGAACGTACAGTTTTCAATCAGCACATTTTTGCACGATTCCGGATCGCAACCATCGCTGTTGGGCCCCTTGCTCAGGATATTTACTCTACGAACGATTATATTTTCGCAAAACATTGGATGAAGTACCCAGAACGGCGAGTTGATGATTGTCAAATCTTCGATAAGCACGCGATTACAATGAATAAAATGCACGAAAGGAGGACGTAGCGCATCTTCGGGACTCATTATACGTTTTT
>CAZDSY010000290.1:0-1754 GCA_964508285.1 uncultured Paludibacter sp. | reverse complement strand
GCCTTTAATCCCTTTATCACCGCATTCGTAAAACCGTTTGCTTCCATTTCGTTCAATCCTTTTATGGTAATTCCGCCGGGTGTGGTTACTTTATCAATTTCAACTTCAGGATGCGATTCGTTGGCTTCGAGCAACTCGATAGCGCCTCGCAGAGTCTGCAAAACCACTTCTTTGGCAACATTGGGATAAATTCCCATTTCCACTCCACCTTCCATTGCTGCACGTATGTAACGAAACGCGTAAGCAATTCCGCAGGAAGAAAGCGACATAAAAGCGTTGAGTTGCGACTCCGGCACAAGAAAAACTTTTCCAAGTTCGGCGAATAACGATTGAATTAAACCTTCCTGTTCTGCATTAGCATTGTATGATGCAATAATGGAAACGCTTTGTAAAACATCGATGGCTGTATTCGGAATAATTCTGAAAAGCGTAGCATCTGTATTGAAATACTCTGCTAATTGTTCGAAATTTATTCCGGCAGCAATTGAAACTATGATTTGTTTTTTATAATCAATTTTTCGTTCAATTTCCTGCGCAACCGGCTTCATTAACCATGGTTTCACGGCAAGAATAACAATATCAGCATCTTCAATAATTTGAGTATTTGAAGTGCTAACAGTTATTTCGGGAGCAAAACTCTTTAATTCGTTCAGATTTTTTTGAGAAATATCACTTACGAAAATGCTGTTATTTTCAACCAAAGTACCTCTTGAAAGTCCACGGGCAATAGCTCCGCCCATGTTTCCGGCGCCTATAATGGCTATTTTCAAACTTTTTGTTTCCATATTCCGATTGATTTATGTGGGTTTGGAATTATTAATGCAAAGATAAACAAGAAATCTAAAAACAGTTAAGCAACAAAAGCTTTTTGGCTTCATAAGTCTGTTATAAACTTATTCGTATATTTCCCAAAATTCCCCAGCGCGTTGTTCCCGGACGAGTATTATCGGAAAGTCGCCAAACCGACTGTAAATTTAATACCCTGAAAATATTTGCTATGCCTACACCTATTTCCATATAAGGATTATTAACCGGATAAACAAAATCGGGATAATCGAGAATATTTTTGTGTGCATCTCTCAGCCCGCCATACAGAATTTTAAACGAGAACATTTCACGCAAATTCAAATGTTTAATAACCGGAATCTGATTGAAAAGCAAACCATCGGTTATCAAATCATTATGCATTAAAATGAATTTATCAGCAACATATTCCATGCTATACAGAAGGCTGAATTTATCGTAACTGTAACCATACGATTCGCTTCCGGCAGGAATATCGAGCAATGGATAAGGAACACTGCCAAGTGTACCCCCCCCCTGAAGTATATAAATCCATTTCCCGAAGCCAAGATTTACGTCCTGTTTTAGGGTTGCCTGAAACTTAGCATAATTGCCTGAAATATTCCCCACTTCATATTGCCCTGCCTGTAGCATTGCATAAAAAAGCGGACGATAATTACGTATATGAATGCGCTGAAAATGATCTTCGTACGTACGCTCGCCAAACGAAAGTCTGCCTGCAAACACTAACGAACGATAATTTACCGAAGCGATATTTGCGTTTCCCAAGGTCATAGGCAGCCAACCCGAAGGTAACAATTCAATTTGTCTGAAAACTAATTTTGTTTCCAAATCGGAGTTTATATCAGTACTAAGCATGGTTTGAAACTCTTTTCTCCTGTTCAAACGTGTTCCTGTCCGAAGCCCTATAATAGTATTTGCAATGTCGGCATCGCCTGTTACGAGCGGAT
>CAZDSY010000289.1:0-1783 GCA_964508285.1 uncultured Paludibacter sp. | reverse complement strand
ACAAAAATATGAGATTCTCAGGCATTTTCAATTTTTAAAGTTTCGGATAGTTGTGGAAGAATTTTTTACCTGCAGATATTATTGTAAATTTTTTCCTCATAAAAAATTTGTAGAACCCGAAAAAAAGCAGTATCTTTGTACCCGCAAATGTAAACCATGGCTACGTAGCTCAACTGTATAGAGCATCTGACTACGGATCAGAAGGTTGCAGGTTAGAATCCTGCCGTGGTCACATCAAAAACCGCTTACCTAAAAAGTATGCGGTTTTTTGCTTTGTAATATATTGTACATGTATTTTTTTTAATACACGCTGATATCTTATAATTAATAATTTAACTTTCGCTTGTATAAGTAGTTGAATTTGAAACACATAAATATGTACGATGAATTTTCTGCTTGTGGTGAACCGTTCCTCTCGGATACTTGTCCCGCTCGCGGGAAGGAGAGGGGCTGGGGGTGAGGTAAAACATCGAAAATTTGGGAAATACACATTTGTATAACCATCTGATATTCAATATGCAGCATTTAGAAATAATCAGTAATTCAAGCAATTTAATACATGCGAAAGTTGAATTAATGAAATGACACTTGATATGCAAACTGAACAATATTCTGGTGTGTTTGTTTGAGAGAATATTCTATTCCAAAAATTGTAATTTGATGAATATTATTTGTTCTCGTCCCATCTTCAAATAATACTAATTTCTATATGCATTTGAGTTTAGTTTATACAAATTCATCGATCTTATCTGAATTGATTTGCCTGAAATAGTTTAAATTGTTTAATAAATGCAATAAAATACAAAAAAATAATAAACATTTTTTAGGAAATAACTATTAAAATGATTTTTTTATGGAAAATAATTTTATATTTGTAAAACAATTATTCAACACGGAATCTCAAAATTCCAAATTAACAAAATATTAATATAAATGACTATTTTATGAGAAAACGAATGTTTTTACTAATCTGCTTTTTTATGGCAGGTATGGGCATAGCCAGTGCTCAGTCGAGGCCTGTGTCAGGGAAGGTTTTGTCTGCCGAAAATGAAGAACCGATAATCGGAGCTTCAGTAGTGGTAAAAGGAACTACCACAGGTACAGTAACAAATGTAAATGGTAATTTTTCAATTAATGTACCATCAGCAAATGCTACGCTTGTGATTTCGTACGTAGGTATGAAAACAGTAGAAGTAGCTGCTTCAAACAACATGGTTGTAAAACTTGAAAGTTCAGCACAGGAACTTGACGAAGTTCTGGCTGTAGCTTATGGTACTGCAACCAAAAAATCATTTACGGGTTCGGCCGAAGTTATTAAAGCCGACAATATTTCAAAACATGTGGTAACTGCTATCACAAAAGCTTTAGACGGACAAGTTGCCGGTGTTCAATCGACACTCGGAAGTGGTCAACCTGGTTCAGGTGCAGCTATTGTTGTACGTGGCATCGGTTCTATCAACGCATCCAGTTCTCCTTTGTATGTGGTTGACGGAGTTCCTTATTCAGGAAGTATAAATGCCATCAATCCTGCTGATATCGAATCAATATCAGTGTTAAAGGATGCTTCTGCAGCAGCACTTTATGGGGCACGCGGGGGAAATGGAGTGGTTTTGATTAATACCAAAAAAAGTAATTTGTCAAATGATGCTGTAAATGTTAATCTCAGAACAAATTTTGGTGTAAGTTCAAGAGCTGTACCTGCTTACAAAACACTTAATCAGAAACAATATCTCGAAACAGTATTTTTAGCTTATAAAAATGATGCTATTAACAGTGGTACACC
>CAZDSY010000288.1:0-1821 GCA_964508285.1 uncultured Paludibacter sp. | reverse complement strand
CGCATTCCTGCAGATAACCGCGATTTGAATTACGATAAGTATTTTGTGGAAGGTCAGGAAGAAATAGCTACTATCGACGATTATCATTCGCACAATACGCAAAGATTGGATGTGGAAGGAATGAAGAAGTTGTTGTTGAAAGTAGTAAAGTTGTAATTTAAGATACAAGGAAAAAGATACAAGGAAAAAGTGACATAAAAGTAATGTTATGAGAGAGAATGATTTATTGGAAAGAACATTTAATTTCGGAATAGATTGCATTAAATTTTTGAGACAATTGCCGAACTATCAGGAATATTATATCATTAAAAACCAACTTATTAAGAGTTCAACTTCTACAGGTGCTAATTATGAGGAATCACAAGCAGGTTCTTCAAAAGCAGATTTTAGAAATAAAGTAAGAATTGCTTTGCGTGAAGCAAGAGAATCAAATTATTGGTTAAGGGTAATAAAAAAAATTGGAGATGTTAATGACCCTGAATTAGATAAATTGTTAAATGAGAGTCAAGAAATTAAGAATATATTAGGAGCGATTGTAAATAATACCAAATTGTAAAAAGAAAAATGAGAAAAGTAAAAATACACACTTGAAAGAAACAAGTTAAAAGATAATATTTGGAAGATACTCCTCTTTACTTTTGTCTTTTTACTTGACTATTGCTTCTTTTTCCATGTATCTTTTTACTTTTTCCTTGGCTCTTAAAAAGAAATATGAAAATACTAATTACAGGTGCAAAAGGTTTTATTGGAAAAAACCTGATAGCTGAATTGAATAATATTCGGGAAGGAAAAACGAAAGTTTATCCGGTTTCAAAGGATTTGCAAATCTTTGCTTACGATGTGGAATCGAATCCGGCTGATTTGGATGTGTATTGCCGTGAAGCGGATTTTGTGTTTCATTTGGCGGGTGTAAACCGTCCGGAAAAGTCGGAAGACTTTATGACAGGTAATTTTGGTTTTACATCCATATTACTCGAAACACTTAAGAAGTATAAAAACAACTGTCCGGTTATGATTTCTTCGTCCACACAGGCTGCACTCGATAATGCTTATGGATTATCGAAGCGGGCAGGTGAGGAGTTGATGTTTGATTATTCCAAAGCAACAGGCGCGAAGGTGTTGGTGTATCGGTTCCCGAATGTATTTGGCAAATGGTGTCGCCCGAATTATAACAGCGCGGTGGCTACTTTCTGTTACAATGTGGCACACGGTTTACCCATTCAGGTGAACGACCCCACGGTTACAATGCATCTGGTGTATATCGACGATGTGGTGCGTGAGTTGATTATGGCTTTGGCAGGACTGGAAACCCGTACTGATAAATATTGCGAAGTGCCGGTGGTGCATACAGTGAAACTGGGGGAAATTGTAGATTTGGTGTATTCATTCAGCGCTTCGCGCGACAATCTTTCGGTGCCCGATATGGGAGACGCTTTTACAAAAAAGCTTTATTCTACCTATCTTTCATATTTACCAGAAGATGCATTCAGCTATCCGTTGAAAATGAATGTGGATGAGCGCGGCAGTTTTACAGAAATTATCCGTACAGCCGACAGGGGACAGTTTTCAGTGAATATCTCGAAGCCTCATATCACCAAAGGACAACACTGGCATCACACTAAAAACGAAAAGTTTTGCGTGGTAAGTGGTCGCGGAGTGATACGTTTTCGTAAAATAGATGATGAAAAAATAATTGAATATTTTGTGTCAGGAGAAAAAATTGAGGTAGTTGATATTCCGGTTGGCTATACGCATAATATCGAAAATCTTGGTGAAACAGATATGGTTACATTTATGTGGTGCAATGAGGTATTTGATGCG
>CAZDSY010000287.1:0-1824 GCA_964508285.1 uncultured Paludibacter sp. | reverse complement strand
ACTATCCTCTGTCTCAAAATAAAGTGTGGTTACATCGTAAAACATTAATCCAATACTTCCACCAAGTATCTTCTGTGTATGCGTAACGCTTATTTGCTGTATCTTTTCTTGTTGTGTGTTGTAAAGTTTGTCTAAGTATCGGTAAATTTTATGCAGTTGAATGTCTTCATCGTAATATGATTTAAGATACTCAACAGTTCCAGATTTACTCATTGGTTGACTCAAGCGAGCAACTACCAAATGGCGTAATATGTCATCATTGATTTGATCAAAGCCAATTAATCGGAAAACTTTATCCAAAATTAATTGGATACCATTGATTAAAATGTTGTCGATGTTCGATAATAGGTTTTGAACAATATGAACTTCCTCCTGTTCTTTGGTTGATTGTTTGAATAAATCTTGTCCTCGAACATAAACTGACAACCAATTCTCTGCCTGAATACATAGATCGTCAATGGTAGTATTATCAGAACTACTACCGATTGTCTTAACCACTCGATACTTACCACGGCTTTTGTCGATGACTTGAACGCTGATTATGCCGCTTGGATTCTTCTTTTTTCTAATAAACATAGAACAAAGATAATCAACTTAAGAGCCGGGACACCCATTTGGATGTCCTAAATTTTACATACACCTGATTATCAAACAACTAAAAAACTCAACTTTTAAAAGTGTCGAAGTCAGGAAAAGTATGAGTTACATTTAAGATATTCACTTTTAAACGTTCGTGGTGAGAATTGTGAACTTCAAATAAACGGCAATTACACGCGAAATCTGAATTTCGAGTTTACAGGAGCAAATATCTGGAAAGAAATTGTATGTAAATCTCAACTGAAAAAAGGATTAAATACCATACGTTTAGTTAAAAGTAAAAGAGCAGAAACGGCTTTTTATCTTGACAAACTTTCAATAAATTGATTTAAACAGGCTTTTCTAAATTTATGCTTGTATTGCCTGTTGTGATTATCTTAACATTTCACAAATTTGATATACTATCTATATAGTCGAACCAAAAATGCCAATCCAAATTAGTTGAAAATTATATAGACTTTTAAAGTTTGATTATGTATATTTACCCGTATGAATATGGTTATTCTTTAAAAAATATTGTTACTTTTGACAATAAAATAAGATAAACGAACAACCCGTAGCTTACAGCAATAACCAAATTATCAAAGCTATACGCATCAAACTTGATTGAATGAGGAAACACAACATTCATCTTCAGCCCTTGGGGAAAACTATTACCGTCAATCATCAAACCCCGCTTATTGATGTTTTGCATGAATTTGGCGTGGAATTCCCATGTGGAGGTAAAGGAACCTGCGGTAAATGTAAAGTCAAACTGTTAGAAGGAGAAATTGAGGTTACAGATATCCATCAACAAAAATTAGCATTCCTTGGGCTTGACAGTAATTGGAGACTTGCCTGTTACAGTTATTGTACCACCGACATTACGCTCGAAATCGACCAGTATAATCATCTGATTCTTGCAGATGAAAGCGAATTTGAATTTACTCCAAAAAGTGGGTTCGGGGTTGCTGTGGATTTAGGTACTACTACGTTGGTTGCTCAACTAATTGATTTATCAACAGCAAAAGTCCTTGCGGTAGAAACCATGCTTAATCCGCAGGCAAAATTTGGCGCTGATCTAATTTCGCGCATTCAAGCCTGCATTCATGGAAATGAAGTGGAAATGTGCAGACTAATCAGAAAAAGTATCGGCACTATGACAGAACTCTTACTGAGCAAACACAAGGTACCGCTACAAAGTATGGCTATTGTAGGAAATACGGTGATGCATCATATTTTTTGCGG
>CAZDSY010000286.1:0-1857 GCA_964508285.1 uncultured Paludibacter sp. | reverse complement strand
ATCAGCCAATGGATGAAAAAATTATTCGAACGGCAAGTGAACCATTTTCTGTTAAACTTTTTGCTGATAGAAATATAATAAATGCCGACGGAAAAGACCTTTCGTTTGTAACTGTAGAAATTGTGGACAAAAACGGGAATTTTTGTCCTCGTGCCGATCAGTTATTATTTTTTGAAGTTTATGGTAATGGTAAACTAAAAGCAATTTCAAATGGAAATGCCATAGATCAAACTTCATTTTCATCGAACTACATGCGTGCTTTTAACGGTAAATTGGTTGTTATTATCGAATCAACTGAAACAGCAGGCGAAATAACTCTGAAAGTTTTTGGTTCAAGACTTGAAGGGCAAACTATTACTATTTTTGGAAAATAACTTTCTTGTAAAAAGTTAAATAAAACCGCGAACTTAATATTAAACGAAAATTTGTTAATAATTTTTTGCTTTAATACAACAAATTGCTTGATAATTAGTTAGATAGTAAATAAGTTTTCTTTTACTCTGCTTTTCGGTATTTTTCACCATAATCTCTTGGTGAAATACCGTAAAATTCTTTGAATGCATTGGAAAAATGCGAAATGTTTGTAAATCCGAGTGCATAAGCCACTTCTGAAACTGTAAGTTTTTTTGAAATCAATAAATCACCGGCTTGTTTCAAACGTACAGATTTAATAAAATCGCGTGCTGATTGTCCGGTCAACTCTTTGAGTTTTCGATGCATGTGCACTCGACTCATACCTGCGCCATCGGCAAGCATTTCAACGTTTAATTCCGGATTATCGATATTATCATTAATTATGCGGATAATTTTTTCGATAAGTGTCTGATCCGACGATTTTAATTCAACGGGTTTAATTAAAGCCTGATTTTGCTCCGACTCCACTATCCGTGTCTCAAGTCGTTCCCTGTTCTCAAGAATATTTGCTACGCGTTTTTTAAGCATTTCCACATTAAAGGGTTTTGCAACATAAGCATCTGCACCAATATCGAATCCTTCTGCTTTGTCTTCATCTGATGAGCGTGCCGTGAGCAAAATTATAGGAATATGATTGATATTAATGTTCGATTTAAGTTTTTTGCACAATGTAAATCCATCCATATCAGGCATCATCACATCGCATATCACTAAATCAGGTTTTTCTTTAAGAATAAATTCAAGTGCATCTTTGCCATTCGAACTTTCACTTATGCGATAAGTATCGGCCAAACTGTCATGCAAATAATGTCTGATTTCGGACTCATCGTCAACAATCAACACTTTGTACCTTGTTTTTGGTTTTACTTTTACTTGATTTTTGTCTGAAAAATTATCCTCAAAAATTTCATTTTTAACTATTGTATTCTCAGTTAACGTTACCGACGAGTCTGAAATTTCCTTTTCCGAATCAGTTAAATGTGCCGAACCAAGTGGTAAACGAATTACGAATTCACTTCCGGGAACATTCATACGGTTTCGGGCAAAAATTATTCCGTGCATAAGTTTAACCAAATTGCGTGAAAGATGCAATCCTATTCCGGTTCCGAAATTCACATTTGTCTGACTGTGGTCAATCTGATAAAAACGTTCAAAGATTTTCTCTATTTTATCAGCCTCAATTCCCATTCCGTTATCTGCAACTATGATCTCAAAATAATGATTTAGAGGAGAATTATCGGCAGGATTTCGACCTTCATTAAGTGTTACAATGATTTCACCATTATCGGGAGTAAACTTGAATGCATTCGAAAGAATATTTACCAGTACTTTATCGAAATTATTCAGGTCAATCCAGGCTTTGAGTTGGTCCATTGCATGCACAAAATGAAAATTAATATTTTTACGGTTAGCCTGATACTCGAATGTTTGCATAATATCATC
>CAZDSY010000285.1:0-1858 GCA_964508285.1 uncultured Paludibacter sp. | reverse complement strand
CCTGCTGCATGACCACCGCCATCGTTAGCTTCTAAAATTGTAAAACTACCAATTCTATCACTGCTTGATAAATAAATTTTAACTGGTTGATCAGAACCACCAAATACTTTTACAGGAGTACCTCCTGAATAATCTGTTGCACTTATTCCAACAAATTCAGGGTATCCGTTGTTGTGATTAAATACTGCATTTGTAACAACGTCAGCAGGATAAGTCCATGATGCAGTTCCATAAGTAACAGAAAAATTATCAAAAACAATAGTAGGATCAACTTTTAGAGGTTCAGAATTTGAATCTACGTCGTGAGGTACAGCATCTGCAACACCTTCTGGATTTGTAGTTCCTAAAGTACGAAGAAAAATACATATTTTTTTATTAGAAAGCATATTGACACTAATTCCTAAGTCTTGTGCTAAATGTACAGTTTTTTTACCAGAACCAGTAACATAAAAACCTGCAATTTTTGGAGCTAAAAGATTAGCATCCGAAATAGTTGTTCCTTTGTACACTGCCAGCTCGTAACTTGCAGATTTGCCGGTAGTTCCTGCATCATAGGTATCAATTTCAAAAACTAAATCAGATAAAACTGCTTTTGATTCGAAATTAAATTGAAAACCGTATTCCACACGTTTGAACTTTCCGGGATACTGTCCAAATGCAGTGTTATGTGTAAGCGTAAAAAAGCTAAGACATATACTCAAACGTTGGAGAATAAAATTCAAACAACTTTATAAAGTCAACAAGTTCTTGAATTGTTTCACCATTTTCCTCCGATAAATTTAGTAATAATTTTTCAACTGTTTGTTGTTGAAACTGCAATACAATTGCTTTTGCTTCTATATAGTTTTCTAATGTAATCATTTTTTTATATTTTAAAAGTGAATATTTTAAGAAAGAAACGCCTAACACATAACACGCACCCATGTGTAATTGGCTAATTTATTGCATTTAGCAGGTTAATTTACCCGCTTTTACTGTTACGTTTCACGAAAGATTTGCGCCCGCTAATAGCCAAATACACATGGCTGTATGCGTTTGCAGAGCTAATACCAAATAAACACGCTGCAGGATATGAAGGTCCATTCGTAGCAGTACCATTCGCAGCTGATTTTCTCATTACAGATATAAGAGAATCCATATTGTAAACTCTACATGGATTTTCATTAGTACCATATCTATAACATTTGAAGTCATTTGATCTTGTATCAGATGTAGTTGTAGCATCTGCATAAGACATTACCTGTAATCCTTTCTGAGTTTGACATTTTTGAAAATTTAATGTATAAGGCACTGAAGTGCCAGTCCAACTTGCACATTCTCTTACAGTTGTACCTCCATTTGCAGTTGTCAAATTGTCAAAATTTACAGTAAAAGTACTTTGTGTTCCTACTGTAACTAATTGTTGACCAATTAATGTATTTGTAGCAAAATTAAACTGAGCATACGTTAATATAAAACTAACGCTTAATAGTGAAGTAAGTAATAGTTTTTTCATGATAAAATAATTTTTTAATGAGTAATGTTTTTTTTATGTATAACTGACGTTAGATAAAATAAACTGTAATCAATTCACATAAAAAAATTTTGGCTTAAAAAAAATTAAATTAAAGCGTGCACACAAAAACAAATTTTCATAAAATGAATTTTATAATTTTTTTATGTTTATTGCCAAATTTAACCAATAGTAATTATACATTTTATTCGATATACAAATTTGTATAAATGACTTTATTTGTATTAATTCGTACATTTCTCGCATCTCGGTTGAATGATTGAAAAAACCTGAAAAACATTATGTTGATATGAACATTTAAAAAAAAATCTGATTTTAAAATCATTGCCATTACAAAATCCCTAA
>CAZDSY010000284.1:0-1907 GCA_964508285.1 uncultured Paludibacter sp. | reverse complement strand
GCTGCCAACACACAGCCTTCAGAAGCTTCGCGGTCGCTGCGTTTAGCTGCTACAGCCTGTCCTTTTTTACGTATTATTTCAATTGCTTTTTCAAAATCGTTATTAGCTTCGATAAGAGCGTTTTTACAGTCCATCATTCCGGCGCCTGTCATTGTACGCAATTTCGAAATATCTGCCATTGTTACTGCCATAATTTCTTTGTTTAGTATTTTTAAAATTTTATTTTATTTACTATTATACAATTTACCATTTACTATTTGATTGCATGCGAATGTTATCGCTCCTGCACAAATTTGTAAATGGTAAATTGTAACTGAAAAAATCGTTAATGATTTTATTCTTCGTCTTCCTTGATGAATTTTTTAACAACGTTTGCATTCAATGCTTCGTCATCTTCTTTCTGAGTGCGCGGACGTTTGGAGATACGTGATTTTTTCTCTTTTACAACAGGAGCTTCAGCAGCTTCTGTGTCAACCTTTTCTATTTTACGTTCTTCCAATCCTTCCTGTATAGCTTCTATCATTGCACCAAGAATTACATCAACTGATTTAGTTGCATCGTCGTTAGCAGGAATTAAAAAGTCAATTCCGTTAGGATTTGAGTTTGTGTCCACAATACCGAAAACCGGGATTCCTAAACGCTGAGCTTCTTTTACAGCTATTTGTTCTTTCATTACATCTACTACGAAAAGAGCAGAAGGTAAGCGACTTAAATCGGCAATCGAACCAAGGTTCTTTTCGAGTTTTTCGCGCTGACGTGCAATTTGTAACTTTTCGCGTTTCGAGATATTATCAAAAGTACCATCAGTTGTCATTTTATCGATGGTAGTCATTTTTTTGATAGCTTTACGAATGGTAGGAAAATTGGTTAGCATACCACCAGCCCAACGCTCTGTAATATAAGGCATTTGTACTGATTTAGCTCTTTCGGCAACTACATCTTTTGCTTGTTTTTTTGTAGCTACAAACAAAATTTTACGTCCTGATTTTGCAATGCTTTTCAGGGCAGCTGCAGCTTCATCAATTTTGATTACAGTTTTGTGTAAGTCAATAATGTGAATTCCGTTACGTTCCATGAAAATATATGGAGCCATGGCGGGATTCCATTTACGTTTGAGGTGTCCGAAATGACATCCTGCTTCTAATAATTGTTCGAAATTTGTTCTTGACATTTTTTGTTTTGTTATTTGTTTACTTTCTTCTTTGTTACAGAAACCAATCTTCGGGTAGCCATATCAGTGCTATGAGTCCCGGAAATTTAGATACTAAACGAATGTACCAATTTGCCAAGTTGAATAATGTGCCAATAATACGTGTAATGAATTGGCATATTGATGAATTGGCATATTGTAAAATTAGCGTTTCGAGAACTGGAATCTTTTACGAGCTTTTGGACGTCCTGGTTTTTTACGTTCCACTTCACGTGGGTCACGGGTCATGAATCCTTCAGCTTTCAATGCTGGTTTATCTTCAGGATTGATTTTTACCAATGCACGGGCAATTGCAAGACGCAATGCTTCCGACTGACCTTTGAAACCACCACCATTAAGATTAACCCTAATATCGTATTTACCATCAACTCCTAATTTGTTCAATGGTTGTTTTACCACGTATTGTAATAGAGGTGATGGAAAATATGATGTTAGTTCACGTTTGTTGACAGTAATTTTTCCGCTTCCTTCGCTTACAAAAACACGGGCAACAGCCGCTTTTCTTCTTCCTAAGGCATTTACTACTTCCATGTTGTTTATTTAAGTGAGTTTAAATCGATTTGTTTAGGTTGTTGAGCCTGCATATTGTGTTCGGCACCTCCGAATACATATAGATTGCCTAAAAGTTGTGCTCCCAATCGGTTTTTTGGAGATCGGAAGAGCGTCGTGTAGGGAAAGAGTGTAGGATAGGGTGGTG
>CAZDSY010000283.1:0-1918 GCA_964508285.1 uncultured Paludibacter sp. | reverse complement strand
CGAAGTTCCTTTTGGGGAATTTCAAATTTTTATATCTTTGGGATTTATTTATAAATCAACTCAAAATATTCATAAAAAAAAATGAAACATACACTTTTAATATTAAAGCCGGGCGCAATTCAAAGAGGTCTTGTTGGCGAAATAATCAAACGATTTGAACAAAAAGGATTGCAGATATGTGGGATGAAAATGATGCAATTAACCCATGAATTATTAAACGAACATTACGCACATTTGGCTGAGAAGCCATACTTTGGTGCAATAAAAGAATCCATGATGTCGATACCGGTAGTTGTTTGTTGTTTATATGGGAAAGATGCAGTTGAAGTAGTGCGTAATATGGCAGGTGAAACTAACGGACGCAGAGCTGCTTTCGGCACTATAAGAGGTGATTTATGCAACAGTATCCAACACAATGTAATTCACACATCCGATTCGCCTGAAACCGCAGCAGTTGAAATTAAAAGATTCTTTAAGGACGAAGAAATTTTTAACTACAAACTTGCCAATTTTGAATATACATATTCAGCAGAAGAAATCAGAAAAGATTTATTATAAAAGTATTGGGGTAATTTCCTGTTTTTTTCATTTTTAAAACGTTTTTCGCATTTTATGTCCATTTTCAGACAATTTATCTTATCAACAATTTTAATTTTTATATTTACTTCAGCATCTTCTCAAGTTTCTGAAAGAGTTCCCAACCTGCCTGCGGACACCCTGAATATTTACAGGGAAATGTTTCATGATGAGTTGGACGACCTTATGGAAAATCACCCTGCGGATGATATTTATGGCAATATTTGGACAAGCGAAAAACTAAATCCGTATAAAATTCCCATCGATAGTTTGCCTGATTCAGTAAGAATCAACTGCAAAGGATTTCGCATTCCTGTACCAGGTTATGTTACATCAAGCTTTGGTCCTCGCCGGTATCGTTATCATTTCGGAACTGATTTAAAACTGAATGTAGGTGATACTGTAGTGGCTGCTTTCGAGGGGAAAGTTCGCATAATTGATTACGAACCAATGGGCTACGGTCATTATTTGGTAATTCGCCATAGCAACGGATTAGAAACTGTTTATGCGCATTTATCTGAAATAAAAGTAGTTTTAAATCAGGATGTAAAAAGTGGCCAACTCATTGCTTTAGGAGGTAACACCGGTCGATCAACGGGTGCACATCTACATTTCGAAATCCGATATCTTGGAAATGCCATTAATCCTGCAAATATTATTGACTTTTCTACCGGACTTGCCCACAACGACACATATCTTATCACCAAGAAAAATTCATTTTATTACCAACGTGCACTTCAGGAAAAGCAACTGGCTAAGTATTATAAAGTACGTAAGGGCGACACTCTTAGCCGTATAGCTGCCCGTCATGGCACAAGTGTAAAAACACTGTGTCGTATTAATGGCATAAATACACGAAAACTTCTTCGTCCGGGAATCAAAATAAGAGTAAAATAGTATTTAGTAAATATTTTTTATTGCTCTTTTAATCTTTGGTTGCCTATTCTCTTGAAAAAGTATCAATGACATTTTAAAATACATATTAAATGAACGATGTTCTTTCCTTTCCTTTAGATTTTACATTCAGAATCACAACGCTGAGTAACGATTTTATTGCTAAAGATGCGAATGGAAACACTATAGCTTATGTTCGCGAAAAAATGTTCAAGCTGAAAGAGCATGTTGAAGTATTCAGTAACGAAACCCGGTCACAACTTCTTTTGGATATTCGTGCCAATAAATGGCTCGATTTTAACACCACTTATACGTTTACTACACCCAAGGGATATGTTTTGGGCAGAATTGCACGAAAAGGCTGGGCATCGTTATGGAAAGCCCATTATGAAATATATGATGATAAAAGCACACTTGAATTCACAGTTCGCGAAGAAAATCCCTGGGC
>CAZDSY010000282.1:0-1939 GCA_964508285.1 uncultured Paludibacter sp. | reverse complement strand
ATTATGGGTGGCGCAAAAGTTTCCGACAAAATTCTGATTATCGAAAACCTTCTGAACCGTGTACAAAACCTGATTATCGGCGGTGGAATGACTTATACTTTCATCAAAGCTCAGGGCGGAAAAATCGGAAATTCTCTTTGCGAAGATGATAAACTTGATTTAGCGCTCGAAATTCTTGAAAAGGCAAAAGCGAAAGGTGTGAATGTTTATATTCCGGTTGATGCTGTAAATGCCGATAAATTTGCTCCCGATGCTGCAACATGCATTTCGAAAACTGCCGAAACACCTGACGGTTGGATGGGACTTGACATTGCAGATGAAACTATCAAAACATTCACAGAAGTGATTGCCAATTCTAAAACCGTTCTTTGGAATGGCCCAATGGGAGTATTCGAGTTCGATAAATTTGCAAAAGGAACTACTGCTGTGGCACACGCTGTAGCTGAAGCAACTGCAAATGGCGCATTCACGCTTATCGGTGGTGGCGACTCTGTGGCTGCTATCAATAAAAACAAGCTTGCCGATAAAGTAAGTTATGTTTCTACCGGTGGTGGAGCTATGCTGGAATATATGGAAGGTAAAGTATTACCCGGAATTGAAGCTATTCGCGGATTTTAAGATCTAACCTTTATTTATAAAAAAACCTGACAGTAGTATCTTTCTGTCAGGTTTTTTAGTTTTCAATTTCATTTAATAATTTTCCTTTTCTTCTTCGAAATACGCTTGTGGATGAGCGCAGGTAGGACAAGCTTTTGGGGCTTCTTTGCCAATATGTATATGACCACAATTGCGACATTGCCATCTGATTTCTTCGTCGCGGACAAAAACTTTTCCTGCTTCCACTTTTTCGAGTAAGCGCAGGTAGCGTTTTTCATGTTCTTTTTCTACGGCTGCAATTTTGCGGAAAGTTGCAGCAATTACCGGAAAGCCTTCTGCTTCAGCAATATCGGCAAAGTGTGGATAAGCTTCTGTCCATTCTTCGTTTTCGCCGGCAGCAGCAGCTTTCAGATTTTCGGCAGTAGTACCCACAATTCCTGCAGGATATGTTGCAGTTATTTCAACCGGACCGCCTTCGAGATAACTGAAGAATTTTTTTGCATGTTCTTTTTCCTGTTCGGCTGTTTCAAGAAAAATTGCAGCTATTTGCTCAAATCCTTCTTTTTTTGCCTGGCTCGAAAACATTGTGTAGCGCATACGTGCCTGACTTTCGCCGGCAAACGAAATCAACAGATTTTTTTCTGTTTGTGTTCCTTTAAGACTTTTCATGATGTTTTTTTTAATTGATGAATATCTATTTCATGTAATTGTGTAGGGTTTTTCTAACCTAACAAAGATATAAATTTGATTTTGATTTAAAAAAAAATTAACGATAAAATATGAGGTTGTTGTCAAAAACCGGTTATTCTGAGTTTTCAGTCTTAATTTCGTATCTTTGCAATCATTTAGTCAAGTCAATTTTTTCGGATTAGAATTTCAATTATATTCTTAATTCATATTTCTTCATTTTTCATTTTTCATTTTTCATTTTTCATTTTTCATTCTTATATATGGTTAGCTATCTTCAGGTCGAGAATCTTACAAAATCGTTTGGCGACAATCTGCTTTTTGAAAATATCAGTTTTGGCATAGCCGATAATCAGCGAGTGGCATTGATTGCAAAAAACGGTAGCGGAAAAACTACGCTTTTGAATATTATTGCAGGAAATGAAGATTATGATAACGGACTAATTTCGTTCCGACGCGATTTGCGAATAGGTTATCTCGATCAAAATCCTGATTTTCCAAAAAACTTAACTGTGATAGATGCTTGCCTTAACGTAGATAATGATATTGTACGTACAATAGCTGATTACGAACACATAATGCTGAGTGCTGACCACAGTAGGCTCGATGAAATTATTGCCCGCATGGATTTTTACAATGCATGGGATTACGAAAC
>CAZDSY010000281.1:0-1949 GCA_964508285.1 uncultured Paludibacter sp. | reverse complement strand
ACCACCATCGACCGCGCTACAATGGGAAGCACCGTCATCCGTAAAGGGGTAAAAATTGACAACCTTGTACAAGTGGCGCATAATGTGGAAATTGGCGAAAATACCGTTATAGCAGCACAAACAGGGATATCAGGCTCTACCAAAATCGGCAAAAACTGCATTCTGGCAGGGCAAGTTGGGCTTGCCGGACATTTAACCATAGCCGATAAAACCATAATTGCAGCACAAACAGGCGTCCCGAATTCCGTAAAAACATCCGGACAAATACTTATGGGCTACCCTGCCATTCCATTACGCGATTTTCAACGTTCTGCTATCGTTTTTAAAAATCTGCCCGAAATGCAACGCTTGGTGTATGAGTTGAAACGGCAGTTGGATATTGTAATTAATTCAAAAAGAAAAATATAAACGATTAAGCTATAGGAATTTTGCAAAACAAAATTTACATCCCTTTTTTTTAGGTTTTACACAAAATTAAGATAACTTATTTATGAAGAATAATCTATTTGCAATTATTGTAATAATATTCTTTGCTGCCATACTTTGGAGTTGTCAAAGTGATGATAATGAACCTGAAATTCTTAAAGAATCATTAACTATAAATGATGCAATAAATTGGGTAAAAAACAATTTTAATCAAAGCGCAAGTAATCCGGAAATTTTTAGAGCGAATGCAACTGATAGCACGATTTTTGATTTAAAACCTTTGCTGAATTGGGATTTGGCAGAGATTGACAATGAAGATATATGGTCTGTTGTGGAACTTCCATGGGAATATGAAAATGGTTTTATAACAAGAGCTAATCCGGATGTGAAAAATTATTCAGGAATTAACGCCATTCAGAAAAATTTTGTACAAAAACTTATAATCCTGAAAAATAGAATATCGGGAAATGTTTATGGTTTTAAAATGTTAGTGATACCTGATGAAAATTACTTACTTCTAAACGCCGAAAACATCAATTCTAATTACTATTTGAGAAGAGACACTCAACTTAGTGGTACAGTATTATTTTACAGTATAAAAGATGAATTTATTAATGGATGGAAATATGATGAAGGTAAAATTGTTGCAAAAATGAAAGCGATAAATTCCGATGCGGGGGCTAATGTTTCTGCCTATCAAAAAGCATCTTCATCTTGGCTATATTATTCTATCGAAACCTGTTATTATTATTATGCAACAGGTGGTGGATATACTTCTGAACCAAAATTAATGTATTGTAAAACTGAATATTTTTCGCTTCTAATGTCAGATATTTCTATTTTAGATAGCAATGGTGGAGGTGTTGATGTAAGCGTTTTTGGCGGTGCGGGCGGCAGTAGCACCCAAACAACCGATAAACCCTCCGACCCATGTGCTGAAATAAAAAAAGCTAAAGCAGATGCAGCTTTAAATGAAAGACTTAAAGATTTAATACAAAAAGCAAAGACTGAACAAAACGAAGATGGATATTTAATGAAAAATGATGGAAATTTCATATTTCCGAAAACTCGCGAATTTGGAAATGTGAAATTTGAATTTAGTACAGCCGATAAGTTTTCTGAATTCGTTCATATGCACCAAGATGTTTCAGGGGGGACATATATCTTTTCAGGAAAGGATTTAGTTACATTATATTCAATGTTTATCAATAATCGAATGGTGGATCCTGCTACTTTCAGGTATCTTGTAGTAAGTTCTTTTGGTGTTGGTAGCTTACATATTACAGACCCCGTTGCTTTTAAAGAATTTGGAAAAAACTTTAACAAGGAAGGCTTGGAAAATTTATATAATGACACTCGTAGAACAGGTAATAATATGAATGATTACCTCAAACAGTTCTTGGATATATTGAACAGTACAAACTCGGGGCTGACATTTAGTTTAGGTGAGTTCGATATGGAGTCAGATAATCCTAATATTGAATGGAATGCAAAACAACTTGATAATACTGGGAATATAACTA
>CAZDSY010000280.1:0-1950 GCA_964508285.1 uncultured Paludibacter sp. | reverse complement strand
AAATGTAAAGGCGGATTGGTTTCCGCCTTTACAACTAAGCGGGAAACCGCAAAGACGTTCTTTGAAAAATTGAGTTACACGATAAATTTTTTTGTATAAGAAAATAATATTGTATATTTGCAACCGAAACTACTGTTTCGGAACTCACCGTTTCGGAACTGCAAAAGCATTTTTCGGATATGAAGTTTTACAACAGAGAAAATGAAATCAGCCGACTGCAAGATATACAGGCATTATCGCTTGAAAATGCGCAGTTTACGGTTGTAACAGGACGTAGAAGAGTCGGTAAAACACAGCTTTTACTTCGAGCGTCCGAAAATCAGCCTACGCTTTATTTTTTCGTTTCGCGCAAGGCGGAGCTATTTTTGTGCGAAGATTTTCAGCAGGAAATCACCGGCAAACTGCAAATCCCGATGCTGGGTAATGTGCAAAGTTTCAGTCAGCTGTTCAAGTTCCTGATGCAATTTTCCGCCACGCGCAGTTTTAATCTGATTATAGATGAGTTTCAGGAGTTTTTGAATATCAATCCTTCTGTTTTCAGCGACATGCAGCGCGATTGGGACACGTTAAAAGCGCAAAGTAAAATGAATTTGCTTGTGTGCGGCTCTGTCCATTCGATGATGCACAAAATTTTTGAAGATTACTCTGCGCCGCTTTACGGACGTGCTACCGGTTTTTTGCGGTTAAAGCCGTTCAAAGTATCGGTTTTGAAGGAAATTTTGCAGGAAAACCATTCGAATTATACGGAGGAAGATTTGCTTGCGCTGTATGCTTTCAGCGGCGGCGTAGCGAAATACGTTCAACTTTTCGTTGATAATAAAGCATTGACGCTCAAAAAGATGCTCGATTTGATGATTAAGGAGGACTCTTCGTTTATTGCCGACGGCAAAAGTATGCTCGTTGAAGAATTTGGTAAAGATTATGCCGTTTATTTCACGATACTTTCGGCGATTGCACGCGGAGAAAACACGCGAGGGAAAATTGAAGCGGTTGTAGGTAAAGAAGTTGGCGGCTACATTACGCGGATGGAAAACGACTACGGCTTGCTCTCGAAATCCACGCCGCTTTTTGCCAAATCGGAAACAAAAAATGTACGTTATGTGATTGGCGATAATTTTCTCACGTTTTGGTTCCGGTTTATTTACAAATACAGCCACATTGTGGAAATCGGGCAGTTTGACGAGTTGCGGAAAATCATCGAGCGCGACTATGCCACTTTTAGCGGTAAAATCTTGGAAAAATATTTCCGCGAGAAACTGATTGAACAGGGCGGAATAACTAAAATCGGCGGTTATTGGGACAAAACCGGAGAAAATGAAATAGATTTGATTGCTCTGAACGAAACTGAAAAAACAGCGCAAATTATTGAAATAAAGCGTAATGAAAAGTATATCCGTTACAATCTGTTGAAAGAAAAAGCCGCTGCAATGCTTGTGAAAACAGGCGAATTAAAGGGCTATGATATTCAATACAAAGGTTTTTCAATGGCGGATATGTAATTTTTCGCGATAATTTCCGGTTAAAAATCGTGTAACTCATTTTCAAAAAATGTTTTACACGATTTTTTTTATGTGCAAAATAAAACGAATAAACAACTAAGCAATGAGAATAATATAATGCCGCATTAATAAACCAGCAATGTGCTGTATATCTTATTTTTATTAAATGGTAAATGGTACATTGAAAAATAGTAAATACTTAATCATGATGAAGTTCATCTGTTATATACTGTTCATTTTTTGCTTTATACAAAATCAGGATGCAGAAGTAAAACTTCCGGTACTGGTTTCCGACGGCATGGTTTTGCAACGTCACATTCTATTTAAAATAAACTAAATCCCATATTAAAATTAAAACGCAATAAATAAAAACATGTCCAGATTCATTTACACCACTATCCTTTTAATTTCCGTTGTATCGGCTTCTTTCGGAAATGAAAAATTCGTATTC
>CAZDSY010000279.1:0-1980 GCA_964508285.1 uncultured Paludibacter sp. | reverse complement strand
CTTTGGTGTTAGTTGCGACATAATTTGTGATTTTAATGCGTTTACATCAAAACCTGAAGCAGATGCAGCATTTGTAACCTTTTTAGTAACATCTTTTAATCCTGAAGTAGAAATTTGTGCACCGGAGTTTAAAATTACTCCCAATAATAGCGTAAGCATATAAACCTTTTTCATTTTGAAAAAAATTAATTTGGTTATTAATTACTATGATTCACAAAGTTATTCATAAAATTTGCTATTCTAACATATAACTTTATTTATTTTTCCCATAAATTTAAACTTACCGGTTTTTTACAGAAATTATTTCAATTTTTCCATAAATCTTTGTATATCTATAACAAATCGTTCATGTGTACCTTCACCAATTAAATCGCCTAAGTTGTCGTATGCTCTAAGTTTAAAAGAAAATTTTCTTCCTTCTTTCTCAATCAATTCAGCCTCACAAGTTATTTGAGTGCCTAAAACACTAGCTTTCAAATGTTTCACACAAATTGAAATTCCTACACTTGAACCACCTTCGGGCAGTTCGATTAATTGCATAGCCGTATTTTCCATCAAAGCCACTAAAGATGGTGTTGAAAATACCGGAAGTAGTCCTGAACCTAATTTTTCAGCTGTTTGATTTTCAGTAACTGTTATTATTTGAGAGAATTTTTTGTTCATATTCACTTCATGTTGTTTCTTAATAACTCAACTTTCGCAAACTTCTAATTTATTGATATTTTAATGATTTTAAATGTGTAAAATCTGATTATCAAATGGTTATGTAAAATGACTTTTATAGAATTTTGTTCTTTAGACCTCTCCCTTAACCCCTCTCCACCTCTATCGCCCTTTGTGCACTTTCTCCTCAATGAGAAAGAAAAAGGAATATTATTTTTAAGAGGGGAACAGTTCAGAGCAAGTATAAAATTCATCTCACATTTGTAAATAATTGAAATAAAACATATTATAAGTGCGAAAGTTAAATTAATAAAATAAAAAATCTATGGTGTTCTAAATATAAATTATAGTCAAGAATATAATCTGAATGGCTTAAGATAATAAAAAAAGAGTCTTTCGACTCTTTTTTTATTATTCTTATCCACATTTTGAATACCCACAAGTTTTGCAGGTTAAGCAACCTTCCTGATAAACGAGTGTTTTTTGTCCGCATGATGGACAACTTTGCCCTGCAAGTTCGGTGCCATCTGGAACATATTTTTTCAGTGCGCGCGCCACACCAGCTTTCCATGTATTGATGGATTCACTATCAAGTTGAAGTCCGGAAACCAGTTTAATCACCTGATCGATAGGCATTCCATAACGTAATACACCGGAAATGAGTTTTGCATAATTCCAGAATTCCTTATCGAATTTATGAGAAAGTCCTTCTACAGTAGTTTTATAACCTCTTTTGTTTGTAAATTGAAAATCGTAACGTTTGTTACCGTTTTCATCAACTGTTTTAATAATTTTACCTTCAGTTACAGTTTTAGGCAGTAAAATACCTTCATCGTCATCGGCAAGACCGGTAAAAATTTCATATGGTCTGCCATCTTTCAATCCTACAAATGCTATCCATTTATCCTTAGCATTCTGAAAACGAACCACATCACACATTAATTCTTTAGGACGAATTAAAGCTTCTTCAGTGTAAGGATAGCAAATTGTTTTTTCATCTTTTTTATCATCATCTTTCACTGCTACAAGCACACCTGTTCGTGATCCATCACGATATACTGTAACTCCTTTACATCCACTTTTCCAAGCTTCTTCATACAGATTTCCAACCAGTTCTTCTGATACATCGTTTGGAAGATTAATGGTTACACTGATAGAATGATCAACCCATTTTTGAATTCGACCCTGCATCTGTACTTTCTTAAGCCAATCCACATCATTAGCAGTGGCTTTATAGTATGGTGAATGTGCCACTAAATCCTCAACTTCTTCTTTTGTATAACGCTTCGTTGTAGGGTAACCATTTGCCTCCATCCA
>CAZDSY010000278.1:0-1999 GCA_964508285.1 uncultured Paludibacter sp. | reverse complement strand
GTATATTTACTTGTTTAGCAATGAGTTCCGGATAATAGTTGGAAAGTTGGGTTAACGGATATAATTAATTCAACCTGTTTAAACTATAACGGAAGAATAGGAATTGAAAAAAGAGGTTCATCATCGCAGGATTTACCCAAAAAGCCCTATGGTCTAACAACTTATCAGGACGATAATACTACCAATAATAATGTTAGCATTCTCGGCATGCCCAAAGAAAACGATTGGGTGCTTAATTCGCTTGCCTTTGACCCTTCGCTAATACGAGATTTTTTATCGTATGAAATGTATGGATTGCTTGGAAATTATTCACCACGGGGAGTGTATTGTGAGGTGATTGTAAATAATGATTACAAAGGGCTCTACATTTTTATAGAAAAACTCAAGATTGATGATAACCGCATTAACATCGTGAAAATGACAACAACAGACAACAATTTACCTGAAATTACCGGCGGATACGTTACAAAATGTGATAAAACAACAGGAGGTGATCCGGTAGCTTGGAGAATGGCTACTACAAAAGGATATACTGTTGATTTTATTCACGAATCGCCTAAGCCAACAGAAATTACTACGCAGCAAAACAATTATATTAAAAGTATTTTTACGAATTTACAAACAGCTACAACATCTCAAAACAGTTCTATAATAACCGGATTTCCATCAATTATTGATATACCAAGTTTTGTTGATTTCTTTATAATGAACGAACTTGGTTCGAATCCGGATGGTTACCAGTTGAGTACTTTTTTTCATAAAGACCGCAACGGTAAACTTCGGGCAGGACCAATTTGGGACTTCAACTTGACCTACGGAAACGATTTATTTGTTTATGGCTTTGATCGCAGTAAAACTAATGTTTGGCAATTTAGCGATGGAGGAAATGATGGTGCTAAATTCTGGAATGATTTGTTTAACCATTCGACTTTCAAATGTTATCTGGCAAAACGATGGAAGGAAGTAACTGCAGTAAATCAGCCATTGAATTATTCGGTTATTGCTGCCAGAATCGACCAATTGGTTACGCTTACTACTGAAGCTGCAGCCCGCGAACAAACCCGCTGGGGAACAGTTAGTACACGCACAAGCAACATCAGCAACATGAAAACATGGATACAAACACGTATTACATGGATGAATAACAATGGTCTGAATAATTACCAAGCTTGTGCCAATGTTAGTGTACCGCCGCTTGTAATTTCAAAAATCAATCTTCACCCCAAAGCCACCGTTAATTTTCCTTCGGACAGTTTGGAGTTTATTGAAATAACCAACAATGGGAATTCCACCGTTAATTTGTCGGGAATTTATTTTAAAGAATTAGGTTTTACATGGCAATTTCCTGCTAACTCAACCATTGCACCTTATAAAAGTTTGATGCTTGCAAGTAATGCTAAATCGTTTGAATCGTTCTATGGTTTTAAGCCATTCGGACAATTTACCCGCAATTTATCAAATAAATCGGCATATATTATACTGGTTGATGCTTGGGGCAATGTTATAGATAACGTTCAATATGCTGATAACTTCCCTTGGCCGCCCGATGCTGATGGTAAAGGTTCGTTTCTTGAGCTTATCGATTTGAATTTGGACAATAGCCTTGCCGAAAATTGGACTTACAATAATAAATTAACAGGTTTCGAGAATATTGATCTTTCAGCACATCTTTCAGTGTATCCGTTGCCTGCCGAAAAATACATTATTATCGAAAGCAGTGATAAAATTATTCAATCGTATGCTATTTTTGATATGATAGGACAGATGATTGTTTCCGATGAAAATATTCAGTCTTTTTCAAATACAATTAACGTTGAAAATTTGCCGGCAAACATTTATTTGTTAAGCGTTAAATCAGTTGATGGTAAAATATTTATCAAGAAAATATTGAAAAAATAACACAGCATTAATTTCGAAAAACACTTCAATATTTTCTCTTAAAATTGTTGTGTGTATTACCAAAAATAAATCTATTTTTGCCAAAAATATTTTATTTTTT
>CAZDSY010000277.1:0-2003 GCA_964508285.1 uncultured Paludibacter sp. | reverse complement strand
AAAGTAAAATTGCCTCGCTGAAAGAAGGAATTCAAGCGTTGAAAAAATAGTGTAATTTTTCAAAAAAGGCATCGTTTTTAATCCAAGTATGGGAAAAAATCAGATTTTACTGATTTTTTCCCATACTTTCTTTTATTTATTACCTTTCCACAAAAAAATTCCTATTGCCAGTATTACCAATAATCCGGTAACGATAAATGCCCAAATATTTGTTTTTCGCGATTGTGCTTCAATAGTGTAATCAGAAATTGCCATACGGTAAGCAGTTAATTTCCAGCTTAGTGTATCGCTGTGCTGAACTGCATTTATTGCTGAAATTATTTTCCCCGGCATTATTAATTTATAATTAAAATCTTTTGTAAAATATGTCATATATTCTTGATTTTCAGCTCCTTTTTCATATTTTCGCATAACACTTGAATCGCTCAGCCATAGCGGACTAAATACTTGTGTTTTAAAGTATTGATTCAAAACATCTTTCATCTCGTATTTATCTTTCTCCTTAATACTAAAAAAAATCGTATCGCGCAGTTCCTTTAGTCTTTCAACCGAAACCGGTTTGATTTTAACCAAATCATAGTTTTTAACCAGGACATCAAACTCGTTACTCCACACATTTAATCCGTACCATACATTATATGCTTCTTCTAATTTCCCGACAAACTCGCGCATTTCAATTCCGTTCATTCCCTGCACAATATTCGGCTGACCGGTAAACCAAAATGATGCCTCATCGTTGGTCATGTATTTATCGATAGGAATTTTAAAATCCGTTTTTAAATGGGGATAAGTTTCAGAATAATTATAATAGGTATAAAACCACCTGAATTTTTTTTCAAGTGCATGATTAACCTTCATCTTGCTCCACTCGTGCGACTGTTTCAACCTGAATTTTTCATGCATTTCTTTCACCGAAGCGTAATCAAGTCGGAGAATGGCTGTAAAAGAATTTTCTTTCTCTTTTGATAAACTATCCTTCGGGTTGTTTTTCACTATTGAATCCAAAAAGTTTTTACTGACAGGAAATTTGTTTATCCATTCAGATTCATTGCATTTCCAGCGAATATTGCTCAATGAATCAACATCAACCGGAAATTTATTTTCATCGATAGAATCGCCGGTTAAAAATGAAGGTTTTACATTTTCAGTAAATTCCCTATAGCACGATCCGTTTGATCTTATTACTGTCAACATTTCTGAATTATCGGCACATGATGCGAGAAATAATGAACAGAAAAACAACAAAATCTTAATCGAAGTTTTCATGGGTATTTAAAATTAACTGTTGATAAATAGTATTCTATTATTCTTTTATAATAATACGACAAAAGTAAACACAATTCGAAAAAATGCTACAAAACAACACATATTCAATTAAAAAACATCTGCTATTTAAATTATCTTGGGGAAAACAGTATTTTCAACTAATTTTGCATCGTAAATAAAAAAATAATTATGACTGAAATATATAAAAAACTTTGTCTACAAGCATGTGAAATTGCTGTTCAATCAGGCAAGATAATTGCTGACGAACGGAAAAATTTCGATCCGGCAAGCATAGAAAGCAAAGGAATGCACGATTTGGTGAGTTATGTCGATAAAGAATCGGAAAAGCGAATTATCGATGCACTTCAAAAACTGTTACCCGAATCGGGTTTTATTGCCGAAGAAGGTACTGCCGATAAAAAAGGCGAACGGTTCAACTGGGTTATTGATCCACTGGATGGAACTACAAATTTTATACAGGGAGTTCCAATGTATTGTGTCAGCATCGGTTTACTGGATGGGAGTGAAATTGTGGCCGGAGTGGTTTACGAAGTTGGGCGCGATGAATGCTTTTACGCATGGAAAAATGGCGGAGCTTTTTTGAACGGTGAGCCAATACATGTTTCAAATCGCGGCGAAATACACGATGCTTTGTTGGCAACAGGTTTTCCCTATTCCGATTTCAGTCGAATGGATGAATATATCGATTTTCTTAAATGGGCAATGATGAACGCGCG
>CAZDSY010000276.1:0-2041 GCA_964508285.1 uncultured Paludibacter sp. | reverse complement strand
GAGATCTACACCCTATCCTACACTCTTTCCCTACACGAGCTCTTCCGATCTTATGGAAACGAATAAACAAAATGAGTTAGACATACAATTGTTTCGTATTAATTTAGGTAGATGTATTTCCATTGCAACAAGATGGAGTTTGAAAGGAATTAAAAAAACAATTACCGAAGCAACACCATATTCTGTTTTTGGTAGGCATTTAGAACTCCAGATGGATTATTTTGAAAACTTCAAAAGAGCTTTAAGATTGGAATTTGATAATCCACAAAACGGCAAAGGTTTTGAAATTGACATAAAAAGTAAGTTTTTGCCGATGATAAATAATTATTATGTATGGTATGATAACCATAAATCAGAAACAACTATTTTTGAACCATATAACTTTTATGAATGGATATATCAAATTGCGAAAGATACCGAACACGAAATTAATAAGTATTTTGATATTGATAAACTGCAACCCAAAACCGATTTCGACTGCAGCGATACAACGAACCCGCTTATTTTTGACTTGAAATTAATTTATGATTTGCACCGTGATTTTTCAAACTATCTTTGGAATGCTACCGATATAGAAAGTTTCAAAAACTGTTTCAGAAAAATACCGAAAAAGTTAGAATTTTATGATAATATTACATGGCCTGAAGTATGCTATTTTTTTAGCAAAATAGAGCACTTACGAACAGTTGTAAGTCCGTTTAAAAAATGGATAAAATTTCATATCGGAAATATTAATTACGGCAAGAACAAAGCAGAATTTGACAGAATTATTACTGAAGTTAAAGAATTGAAAAGAAACGGTTTTAGTTTAACCGTACCGCAAAAAAAAGCACTTGCAAATAAAGAAAAAATTGATAATTTGTTTAAACGTATGCAGATTGACTAATTAATATACCTAAAAAATACCTTAACAATAAGTTAAAGTTTTGCGCCAAATTACAACCGCTTGTAAATGTGATATTTGCAGGCGGTTTTTTCATGCAATTTGATGTAAAATAGTTTAAACAATACCTTTTAAATACCTATTGTTGTGTAAGTAATTGCATACCGAAAAGGATAAACAACCCCCTTTATTAAATGATATGGAAAAGAGAATTTTTGAATTAACCGTTTCGGAATTTATGGAATTATTGAAACAGGAACAAAGCGTTCCACAGGTACAGGAACAACAGACCGAACCGAAAATGCTGTATAGTATCAGACAGCTTGCAGACTTTCTGCAATGCAGCATACCAACGGCACAAAAGATTAAAAACAGCGGTAAAATACCGTTCATGCAGACAGGCCGAAAAGTTGTGTTTGATGGAAATGCCGTATTAAAAGCAATGTCAGTAAAAATGAAAGGGCAAAAGGTATGAAAAAAGAAACAGGCGCACCCGAAAGCGCACCCGAACCAAAGCACCACAAAGATACCTTTTTTTCTGATAAATACTTCGGTTTAGTAATACTTATTTATATAGTGTTGAACCTTTTAACTTTAGCACTATGAAAGCAGCAAACAGATATTACAAACCTAAAGCAGTTAAGGACTTTGAAAATGAATTGCTGCAACTGAAAGAAATAAAATTCAATAATCAACCCGGACTATTGAAACCCACGTTTCGAGATGATACGGCAAACGGTTTAACGAAACTTATTATTAAATTTATTCAGGTACGAGGCGGACAGGCAGAACGTATTAACAGCACAGGCAGACCGATTGACAACCGTATTACTTACACCGATGCAATAGGATTACAGCGAACCATCGGCAGCGTGAAATGGATAAAAGGAACTTCAACATCAGGAACGGCCGATATATCAGCGACTATCAAAGGCCGAAGCGTAAAGATTGAAGTAAAAATCGGTAAAGATTATCAGAGCGAAGCACAAAAACAATATCAACAGGCGGTTGAAGCTGCAGGAGGTATTTATTACATCGCACGTGATTTTACAACTTTTGTTCAATGGTTTAAAAATACATTTGCAGTATGAAACAAGATGATAAATACTTTCAGTTTCCTTTGTTTTTACTTCGTGATTTATGGACTGATAAGCACAA
>CAZDSY010000275.1:0-2041 GCA_964508285.1 uncultured Paludibacter sp. | reverse complement strand
CGTGCCGAGTCGATATCGGTTGTATTATGAAGCGGGCCGTAACTACTAAGAATGTCGGTAAGTTCCTGTAAACTTTTGTCTTTCAAACTTTCACGAAGTTCCGGATTTTCGGGCACATCAGGTAATTTATAGCCTTTAAGCACAGCTTCGATATAAAGTCCGGTACCACCACACAAAACAGGCAAACGGTTTCGGTTTTTAATTTCAGAAAATACCCGATGAAAATCGTGCTGAAATTCGAATAAATTATACTTTTCGCCGGCATCGAATATGTCGATTAAATGATAAGGTATCTGACTGCCATTGATGTAATATTCGGACAAATCCTTTCCGGTACCAATGTCCATACCACGGTACACCTGACGGGAATCGGCACTAATGATTTCAGCATTTAGCCTTTGGGCAAGCGCTACAGCTAAAGAAGTTTTGCCCGATGCAGTGGGCCCGAGTATGGTAATCAGCTCAATATCTTCCATTTAATAAAATAAACACGATGATTTAATTCTACTTCGACAAATATAAGTTTTAAAACCGATAGTATTTCAACTGAAAAAATCCATGATAACTTTACGAAAACTATTTTTAAAACCAAATTAATTATATTATAAAATTATTTGGTATATTTTCGTCTTCTTAAATAATTGTAAAAAAATCCTACAAGCATAACAAGCAATACGGGCAGCAACACATTAATTATCTGAAGAATAGTTTTGTTTTTATTTACACTTTCTTTGTTCAGCAAACGCAATTGCATGGTTTTGGAGCGGAGTTGCAACCAACCTGTTTCGTCGGTAAGATAGAGAATTGCATTTTTTAGAAAATCGCTGTTGCCATATTGTAAACCTGTGTAACGATCGAAGCCTAAAGGCAGTGTAGTGCTATCGGAAGCGAGACCCGTGGTTTCATTTCGAATTATATCGCCATCGGCAATAAAAATTTGACGTGTAAAAGGACTTTTCTGCATAAAGGGAAATGAGCGAACGATTTCGGGAGGCATAATGCGGTTGGTAAACACCGACTGGAAATTACCTTCGATTAATACAGCCACCGGCAAATATGATGCTTTGAAAAAAGATTTGGCTGAGGATTCGTTAGCAGAAGCAACTTCGATAGTTGTTGGAACATTCGTTAGCTTAGTTTTGGCTGAAGTAGCAAGCAAAACATTTTTCCGTAATGCTTCGTTTTCGCCAACTAAATCAATAACAGAAGCAAAGTCTGCTTTTACGGCTGTCAGATTTTTTGTAACAGGATGCTGCGGATTAAGCGTTAGCAAAGGAGAAAAATACCATGGAAAAGGCTCAAATTGTGGATTTTGTCCCTCGGGTGCTACATTGATAGGAACTGAAACACACTGTAAATCCTGAACAAGAACAGGATTAATTCGCACGCCGTATTTAAACAACATATCGCTCAGGTTAAAATCGGCAGCAATTGCGGGTGATATTCCCGTTACCGACAACTCCTGACGATGGAGTTTTACACCTTCGACCAACCACAAAACACTGCCTCCATTCATAATATACTGGTCGATGACAAATTTTTCGGCTTCGGTAAATGCATTTTGCGGATCAGCAATAATAATTGCTCTGTAATTCGAAAGTATTGTTGCATCGTTTGTAATTTTACCTCTGTCAATCTGAAAATAACGACTCAGGGTTTTACTGATATCAAACGTTTCAGCTTCGTCAGCTTCTCCGTGCCCTTCGATAAAAGCAATTCGTTCCACTTTAGTATTAAGCAAACGGCGCAATCCATCAGCGATTTCAAATTCAAGATTCTCAGCCGAAATATTCAAATTTTCTTCGCCTGAAAGACCTATGATATTTTTCAATAAATTTACGTAAATAACCCTATCGGTATATCGCAGTTTCAACCAGGGAAAAACAATTTTTCTAACTGATTTTCCACCCTTATCACGTTCGAAAACCACAAAAGGTTTCATTCCCAAAGCCTGTAGCTCATCATATTTTTTTTGTCTTTCCTGTTCTGAATCCGATTCAGAAGGATTTTGAAAACTGATAGTAATTCCTTTTGAATAAAC
>CAZDSY010000274.1:0-2054 GCA_964508285.1 uncultured Paludibacter sp. | reverse complement strand
TTTTCAGCAGGAATGTACAATCAGGCAAAATGAAAAATACGGGCTTTCATATCGATATTCCGTCACCTGTTTGTATTGTTGAGTTTTAATGAGCATGATGCTGCACCGACATCCAGATTAGCAGCACACCTGCAAGAATCAATATAAACTGAATGAGTGACGCTTTAGGTTTGGTTTCCTTATGCATTTCGGGAATAAGGTCGGCAAGTGATACATACAAGAAAACCGAAGCTGCAAGCGAAAGCGCATAAGGTATCATGCCTTTCATTAAATCAAGAATAAAATACGCTGCAATACCTGCAACGAGCGAACTACTGCCGGATAAAAGGTTGTAGAACAGAGCCTTTTTGCGTGAATAACCACTTTTGAGCAATACACCAAAGTCGCCCAATTCCTGGGGTATTTCATGTAAAATTACCGAAAAGGTAACAAAAATTCCCAATTCATTTGAAGTAAGAAACGAAGCTGCGATTACTATGCCATCGATTGCATTATGAAAAGCATCGCCTATAATTATCATAGGAGCGGCAGCATGTTTCTGGCGTTCACAATTTTCGCTGTGACAGTTGCGCCAAAGAATTATTTTTTCGAGAATAAAAAAAGCAAGAATGCCACCGAGAACCCACATTGTAACATCATGGATGCAGATATTTTCGGCAGCTTCGGGTATCATACCCAGCAAAGCCGATGATAAAAGTGTTCCTCCAGCAAGATAAAGCAGGTAATTTGATACTTTCTCAAGCCATTTGTCATTCAGCAGCAATAGCGAACCGCTTAAAAGTACACTTCCTACGCTTGCCAGAACCAGCGCCAAAATGGTATAAAGTAATGTTTCCATTTTATTTGTTCCTGTTATTGTATTTTTATTGAATTATTTTTTATCTCTTTTGTCAACCTGTGTAAAGTGAGGCAAGCTCTCAAATATTCTTTTATTAATTCAGTTTCATAAATTTTCCACCTCCGGATATACTGATGCTGAAGTTTACTGAAGCTCCGCTCAAGTTATTGCCGTAATTTACTCCCGAAACAAATAATCGGGTACGAACTGAAGCTTCTGAAATTTCGCGAACTCCAATAAGTGGGTCAGGTAAAAAATTGAGCCAGTGTCTTATTTTATAATAACCTGTTACTCCAGTTAGTAAATTTACATTGTAGAGTTTTTCAGCAGAAGCAGTTGTTTGCTCAAAAAAAACAAAACCTGCAAAAGGGATAATTCTGAATTTATTATGCTCAAAAAGTGTATATCCGTACGAAACATCGCCAATTGCAAATCCGGAATTTTTGCCACTGTACCAACCTGGTTCAGAAATGATAGATCTTTTAATACGATTACCACCCAGGATGGCACTCAACATGATATTTGATTTTTTGTACGAAAAATCGAAACCATAGTTAAGAAAAAAGGCAGGAGAGAGGTAACTTCCAACATTTCCGGTATAAAATCCACTTCCCATACCAATGTGCATCCCATAACCGAAATTTCCAACAGTATATTCAGGGAGAGCATTTTCTGGTTGTTTCTCAAGTCGGTTGGCAACAATTTGTTCCCACAATACAATCGTTTTCATGTTTTGTCCGTCTTTCGAATCACTTTTAAAACGGTTTATTTCCGATTGATATTCATTTGTAATGCTTTGTAAGATATTGTCAGCCTCGTAAACAGACCCAACCCTGTCGAGCCGATATTGCAACGTCCGTCGATAACTTTCAGCCAAATCAAACATTATCTGATGGTAACGTAAATGAAGTTCAGTCCTGCTTTCGGGAGTTGCCCATGTTACAGGTAAATCGATATAAGAATATGTTTTAAATCGGTGAATGGTAGTGTCTTTGCCTTTTTGTTTGGCAGTTTTGTATTCAAGCATAAACCTGAAACCCGAAATTTCAGTGTCAGATTTTTTTTCGATAAAATCATTCCATGTAAGTTTGCCATTTGCCCAGTCTCTTCTTGAATTTTGTGAAAACAAAGGTGAGAACAAAATTATAGTAAGTATAGTACAACATGCGTAATTCTTCATACGATTTAATTCCGGAGATCAGATTTTTTTAAATAA
>CAZDSY010000273.1:0-2060 GCA_964508285.1 uncultured Paludibacter sp. | reverse complement strand
AAAGTAGAAAACTCGAAACCAAACATATTATCGGCATGTTTGAGCCGTACTATTTCTACATCAGAAATATAACGATCTATAATGTTGTGTCGTCCTGATTTTTGACCTTTTACAACCTGTCTGTCTAATACGTACAAACCTGTAAGAAAGATTTGGAGTGAATCCCGTTTTTTTACAATAGCTGTAGGTTGAAAAGAAGTCAAACCTCCAATTCCACCAAAAAATAATTCACCATCCTCTGCTTTAAAACCTGCTCCAAGCGAAAACTCGTTTCCCTGCAACCCATCAAAAGCAAAATGATTGATAAATTTTTTATCGTTATAAATAAATTCTGAAATGCCGGTATGTGTACTCAACCAAATATTTCCTGAATTGTCTTCTTTGATGCTCCGAATTACATTGCTTGGCAATCCATCAGTAGTATAGTAAAATTGAGATTTGTTTTTTTTCCGATCGTAGCATGCCAGACCATCGGATGTTCCAAACCAAACGAAACCACGCGTATCAACTTCAATTGAATAAACAATATCACTTGGCAAAATGCCTTCGGCCGAGGTGTATGCTCTTATTTTTCCTGTGTTAAGATTTACTGTGTTTACACCTTGATATGTACCTATCCATATTAACGAGTCGCCATCGTTCACAAGTGTATTCACCCAATTGTTTATCAAATTTCCGGTATTGTTTATATTTGATACATATTCAGCAACAAATTTTTCGGTTTTTATATCAAAAACATGAACTCCCGCTCCGTTAGTTCCTATCCAAAGACGATTTCTGTTATCTTTGAGCAACGCAATAATTCTATTTCGCGATGGGTCGATACTCATTGATGGAAATTTCAAAGAATAATTCACTGTATTACCGGTTTTTTTATCAAACTTCATAAATCCATCGAGGAAAGTGCCAATCCACAATGTATTTTGGTTTTCAGGCACAATAGACATTACAGTGCTGAGGATATTTGGGCTTCTGCCTTTCAACGGAAAATGGCGTGAACGATTGTTTCTGTCGATAGAATACAAACCATCATGATCGGTGCCTACCCAAATAAGCCCATCATTATCCTTAAATACCGACATTATACAATTGCTCCCAATCAGATTATTTTTAAAGGATTTAATACCCCAGTAATTAAATTTGTTGGGATGATTTGGCGACAAAAAAACTCCCTTTTGAAACAAGCCTATCCATAAATTTCCTTTTTTATCTGATAAAACCGAGTGTACTTTCGTATTTGAAAAATCGAACATAGAGGACTGAATATCAAAATCTTCGACCATATCTTTTTCATAATTATAGTATTTCAATCCTTTTCCATCTGTGCCGATTAACAATCTTTTTTGATTATCAGTGGTAAGACTTTTAATAGGCAAATCAGCACCACCACTATAAGGAACCTGTTTAAATTTTTGCAAGTATTGATTATATTTGAACAAACCACCCGAAAGTGTTCCAATAAAAATATTACCATATGTATCTTCATTAATTACTGAAATTTGATTGTTTCCCAATGTCTCAGGAGCTTTGAAAAGTTTCATTTCATCGGAGCTTGGCTGATAACAATTCACTCCCTTATCTGCAGAAGCTATCCAGAGACGCTGACGGCTATCCTCAAAAACTGATACAATATAACGACTGCATAAGCGGCGTAAAAATCCGTCATCGACTTGAAATTGATTATCTTTTTCGGAATATTTGAGTATCGCATCGCTTGATGTCGAAATCAAAATTTCTCCGGCTCGGGTTTCAATAATACTTGAAACATGTGGTTCGAGTAAGCGACTGCCATAATATAAAGGAACTTCGGTAAATGAATCCGTTACACGATCATAAAGCATTAAACCATTAACACAACCCACCCAAAAACGACCTTTGCTGTCTTCAAATAACGAACGTACATAATTATTTTTCAGTGAGTGAGGATTACCTTTTTGGTTGCGATATATAGTAAATTTAACACCATCGTATTTATTCAAACCATCTTCGGTAGCTATCCAAATAAAATTACGGGAGTCCTGATAAATGGTGTTTATCAGGCTGTTTGAAAGTTCGTAATC
>CAZDSY010000272.1:0-2068 GCA_964508285.1 uncultured Paludibacter sp. | reverse complement strand
ATTATTATTTTAATGGAAATAATTTTCATTAAGGCAAAATGTGCAAGAGTTTAAAACAAAAAATAAAGTGTCAAATGTGATTATAAATTTTTCATGGAGTATTCATGAAATTATTTAAATTGATTCAAATAAATTTAATATATTAAAAATCAATATATTACAAAACTTATTTTTAATTCAGGAAATTTTTATTTAATTCATAGCTGAAATACATTGAAAAAGATGTAATTTTGCAAAACTTTCAAAAAACACAATAAGATGTCATAAGTATCTAATAATAATATAATTACATAATTTTTAATTTTCAAACAAACCAACGCAAAACCTAATTATAACACAAAAGATGGGAAAAGTGATAAAAATAAAACGTGGTTTGGATATTCAGATTGGCGGAAAAGCTAAGGAAATAACAGGTGATAAGCTTATTTCGGACGAAATAGGATTGATACCTGATTATTACCACGGAATAATTCCAAAAATGATAGTAAAAGAAGGTGAAAGTCTGAAAGCAGGTTCACCTATTTTTTACGATAAAAATCATCCTACTGTATATTTTACTTCGCCCGTAAGCGGAAAACTCAAGGCTATAAACCGCGGAGAACGAAGAAAAATACTTAGTATAGTGATCGAAAACGATAAAAAGTACGAATCAGAATCTTTTAATGTAAAGTCTTTATTCGAACATCAACCAGAAGAAATTAAAAATCTGCTCCTTACCTCCGGCTTATGGTGTTACATTAAACAACGTCCTTATGATGTTATAGCAAATCCTGAAATAAGTCCCAGGTCAATTTTCATTTCTTCATTCGACTCTGCACCGCTTGCACCGAACAATGACTATGTAATCGGAAGCCAAATGAAAGATTTTCAAACCGGCATCGATATGCTTAAGAAAATGACCGGTGTTGAAATTCATCTTGGACTAAAATCAGGCAATAAAATATTCGATAATGTTAATAATGTAACCATTACTTATTTTGAGGGTCCTCATCCAGCAGGAAATACAGGCGTACAAATTAATAATACCGCTCCTGTAAATAAAGGTGAAGTTGTTTGGACTATTAATGCTCAGGATGTATTATTTTTCGGTCGTTTGTTTAATAACGGGAAAGTTGATTTAACCCGCACAATTGCACTTACCGGACCCGAAGTTGAAAATCCGCAATATTATGTTACTGTTCCTGGTTGCCAGATTCGTAAAATCATTTCCGGAAAACTCCACCGTAAGAACCTTCACAGAATCATCAGTGGAAATGTACTTACAGGAATCAAATCCGGAGAAAATGAATTTTTAGATCCCTACGCGACACAAATTACTGTTATTCGAGAAGGTGAAGACATACATGAAATGATAGGATGGGCAATGCCACGATTGAATAAATTCAGTGTGAGTGGAACTTATTTAACAGGAATTTTCGAAAGTAAACTGTATAAAAAACTTTTCGGACAAAAGTACTACGAATTCGATTCAAGATTATTGGGCGGTGAGCGTGCAATTATCATGTCAGGCGAATACGAAAAAGTCTTGCCAATGGATATTTTACCGGAATTTCTGTTTAAGGCAATGATTACGGGTAATCTTGACAAGATGGAAGCACTTGGTGGTTATGAAATTGCTCCTGAAGATGTAGCACTTTGTGAATTTGTTTGCACATCGAAACTTCCACTTCAAAAAATAGTGCGCGATGCGCTTGATAATATGAAATCTGAACTTGAATAACAACTAAAACTCCCGCTTACGTCGGGACTTTAAATAATATGAATGCATTAAGAAAATTAGTTGATAAAGTGAAGCCGCAATTTGAAAAAGGCGGCAAATTTGAGAAACTGCATTCGGTATTCGATGGATTTGAAACATTCCTTTTTGTACCGAATAAAACCTCAAAATACGGCACGCATATTCATGATGCCGTTGATTCGAAACGTACTATGATAATGGTAGTGCTTGCATTAATCCCTGCTCTGCTTTTTGGGATGTATAATGTAGGATACCAGCATTATCTGGCAATTGGACAAGAAGTTGGATTTTGGGATATGTTTTTCTATGGACTGTTGGCAGTTTTGCCCA
>CAZDSY010000271.1:0-2070 GCA_964508285.1 uncultured Paludibacter sp. | reverse complement strand
TGCCATATTGGCCAGTGCTGACGTGTATCAGGGTCTCTCAGATAAAGTGAATTAATTTTATCAGTTGTTAAAGTTGGAACCCCATTACTTATAAACCATCCTTTACTGGATGGATAATTATCCTTACCGTATGCATCGGAATGTCCTTTTTCAAGACCGTAAATTTCAAGCGTTTCGCCATTAGCAAGTGTTTTAAAGTAAATTTTTTCGGGATAATCAGCATATTCTCCGGAACGTTCCGACAAACGAATCAATTTTTCTCTTGCTTGAACCAATTTCGTTTTCAGCAAATTCCAGCGAATTAAATCGGCTTTACGAAGCATTTCTCCTGCAAATTCAAAGGCACGTTCGTCAACTATAGCGTCAAAAAATGCTTCTTTACTTGCTGTTGCCTGTGCCATAAATGCGTTAACTTTATCTGCATTACCTGCGAATGCTCTTTCGCGTACAGCTTTCAGATAAGGTGCAGCTGAAGCGGGGCCTTCGAGATAATTGATAACTTCCGCAGCCATCAGGTAAACATCAGCCAAACGCATAACCTGCCAGTTAATTCCATCGTCGTTTGTTGATGTAACCACGCGGGTCATCCACTCGTAACGCAATTTACCAAAACACCACGATTTCAATTGACGTGGAACCTGTACACCATTTGTCCATTCGTAAGGAACACATGTTATATTACGTCGAACATCATCTTTATCATAATCATAAAATAGTGTGGGTAATGGTCCGTTATTTCCACCCTGAGCTTGCTGAGTATATTTATCAACTGTGGTATGTCTTACACCAAAAGTATAAAGCACACGTCCACGTCCTTCGGAGAAAGGAAGTTCATAGATTGACTCCTGACCCGCTGCAATACGCTCAAGACAAAGATTTCTGAAATTTTGTTCGAAAGTGCCAAGTTTGTTTGTATTACTTTCGATAACTTCAACCAAATGTTTTTTTACTTTCGGATACAGCGCATCTTTCGAAAGTTCAGGATCATTGCTCAGGCGGATTGTACCATCGGCACGTTGTGAATATCCGGCGGCAGCCAATGCAATTCTCGCATACATACCTTTCACAAACGATTTATTTACCCTTTCTACTGTTGAAGTAACACGCGTTTCGTTAGGCCATGGTACAAGCGATTCGGCTTCTTCAAGATCGGAAAGTATTTTTTTATAGATTGTGTCTCTGTCGGTACGTGGAATGTAAAGTGAAGCTGTGGTTAACGGTTCAAAGCGTGCAGGCACATCACCCCATGCTTTAATCAAATCATAATAAATCATTGCACGGAGGGTGAGGGCTTCACCAAGTATCTGAGCAAGTTGTGCATTTTTATCAACATTACCATAATTCCTTAACCCTCTAATTGCAAGATTAGCCCTTTCGATACCTTCATACATTTTTGCCCAAGCATTGTTATCAGTATTCATCTGAATGCTATTTACGCGAGGATCATAAGCTGTGAGCCATGCACGGTCATCGGTAATATTTTCCGATGAGTTATAAATTTCAATATCGGAATTCAATCCATAAAACGGAATAAAACGTCCACGATACGAGTTGGTTTCAGACAGAGATTGATGAATTCCCATAAGCGCACTTTCGGCAAGTACCGGAGTTGAGAAAATCACCTGTTCGTCCATTGACGATTTTGTTGGCGCATCGAGTAAACTTTCGCACGATGAAAGAAAGCCTGCAAGAACTAAAATTGATACGATTTTAAATTTTATATTATTCATTGTTTTCAGTTTTTTGAGGTTAGAAATTAAGATTTAAACCAAACACAAGCTGACGGCTTTTCGGATAAGCCGAATAATCAACACCCGGTGTGAGCGTAGTTTGTCTGCGAGTTGAAACTTCAGGATCAAAACCTGAATAATTTGTTAGTACAAATATATTGTAAGCAGTAGCATAAACGCGCAGGCGCTGAATTTTCACTTTCGATAAAACAGATTTCGGAATGCTGTAACCTAAACTCAGTGTATTCAAACGCAAAAACGAAGCATCTTCAACAGCCCAATCGGAGAAAATATAACGTGCCATATATGGCGACCACAAAGTTGTATTTGCATTCATTGC
>CAZDSY010000270.1:0-2097 GCA_964508285.1 uncultured Paludibacter sp. | reverse complement strand
GTTACCCGTGGATTGATAGGATCAACATCCAAATCGCCCAAACAAGAAGTTGCAACAAAAGCAACTGAAATTAGGGCTATCAGGTAATATGTTTTTATGTGTTTTAAATTCATAATTATAATTTTTAATGCGTTATTATAAATTTATGTTAAGTCCTAACATTGTTACAAATGGACGAGGATATAAATTACTGTCGATACCGCCAAATACTTCCGGATCAAGACCTTTGTATTTTGTAATGATAAACGGATTTTGAACTGCCAGATATATACGACCACCTGAAATTACATCAAACATTTTACTGAATGAGTAACCAATTGTAATATTATCACAACGCAGGAAAGAAGCATTTTGCACAAAATAATCAGACAGATATTGTAAAGTAGATCTTCCTGAGAAATTAGTTTCAAATGCTGATTGAGGTTTATTATTGAAAAATCCGAGTGAAGACCAAACGCCACTGCTTCCTACATTAGCACGTTCTGCATCAACTGCATTGTAAACATAGTTACCTATACTTGAACGCAGATTAAAGCCAAAATCGAATTTTTTAATGATAAGTTTAGAACTGAATCCCATTAAATAATCGGCATTGGGGTTATGATAAAAGTATTTATCATTTTCATTAATAATTCCATCACCATTACGGTCAACAAACAAACCTTCTATGGGTTTTTTGTCCTGATTATAAACCTGTTCGTACACATAGAATGAGTTTGCAGGGAATCCTACGGCATGTGCTTGTGCCGAACCCTGGAATAAACCACCAGTTGGAACATAATATCCTTCCTGTGACCCAAGTGTTAACTTCGTAATTTTGTTGCGATTATATGTCAAATTGTATCCAATTTCCCATGATAAATCTTTTTTAACCACCGGTCGTGCATTCAGAGTAAATTCAAAACCTTTATTTGTCATGTTACCAATGTTACTGATAACTTTATTGCGGAAATTGGTTCCGGCAGGAATTTGAACAACGTTAATAAGGTCTTTAGTGTCACGCTGATATATGTCGAACGAACCATTGATTCTTGATTTGAAAAATCCGAAATCGATACCTCCATTGTAGGTAGTAGTTTCTTCCCATTTAAGTTTAGGATTATACGCATCCGGGCGATATGTGTTTACATATTGATTGCCAAATTGATAAAATGCACCATCCTGATTTAGTGTGTAAACGGGAATGTAAGGATAATCACCTTGTAACAGGTTTTGCTGTCCGGTTACACCATAGCCCAGACGTAATTTCAAATCAGAAATCTGATCAATATCTTTGATTGCTCCTTCTTCATTAATTTTCCATGCAAACGCAAACGATGGGAACAAACCCCAACGGGTTTTCTTAGCGAAACGTGAAGAAGCATCATTACGTACGGTAGCTGTGAACAAATATTTATTCATTAAGGAGTAATTTAATCTACCAAAGAATGAAATTAAATAACTTTCGGTAGCCCAACGTGTATCAGCAGGTAATATGTGATTGTAATAGTCAAAACTTTCATCGGTAACGATATTATTGTTACTATCCACTCTTACTAAACCACGATGTTCGCTTTCGCCTTTTCTGTAAAAATGTTGCCACTCGTAACCGCCAAGAATATCCAAATTGTTATTGCCAAACTCTTTTGCATACTGTGCGTACAGTGAAAGTGAATTATTTGATTTGTTAATAACTTCCCAACCGGTTCTTCCGTAAACATGATCAGTTCCGGCAGTTGTGGGTGTTTTATATTCCTGTTTTCCTGACGATTGCTCAGTTCCCAAATTCAGATGTAATCTTACATCAGGGAAGAAATGCAGTTTATAATCGAATTCAGCACTACCAATAAAGTCGGTAGCATTAGCAATATCTGTTTTTTGCATCAAAGTTGCTAATGGGTTCTTTGTAGCTTGCGGATTAATAGTAATACCTAATTTACTATCGTTTTGCCACCATTGCCAGTAACCATCAAATTTTGAAGCAAAAGGTTCAGCGCTATCCATTACGGGTTGAGTTGGATCCATAGCTACAGCTGCACCAATGGCACCTGTATCGGCATAACGTGTGCGTACAAACATGCCTTTAGCATTTAGGTTAACTTTTAAATGATCGTCGAA
>CAZDSY010000269.1:0-2101 GCA_964508285.1 uncultured Paludibacter sp. | reverse complement strand
GTTGCTTTCGATCCGGAACATTCTTCAAGTGATATCTTCGTATCCGGATTAAATTTAATGGAAAACATTGTAATTACTCCTCCTGCAGGAATTTCTGCAAATCCTGCACAATTAAATGCAGAAACTTCGAATGAAACAGTTACGTTGCAATGGGATGGTATAACTCCTGTTGATGGAGCATTAAAACTTGTAAGTGGAACAAAAACAGTTCAAGTGGCAGTGAAAACCACATCAGTTTCTAATAATTCCTGTTTTACACCTTTATATAGCGATAAAGTGAATCTGATTCCTGACCCATTCACGAATAAACCTGCATTATTTGCCGGTTGGGGAGCAAAAAGCATAATTAATATTGCTGAGTATCCTGATTCTGTTTATTGCGGAAGTCATTCAGGAAGAATCAATGGTCAGGGTTCATTAGATGTTTCATTGGTTGGAATTGTAAAACCAAACACACATTATAAAGCGAAAGCAATGGTAAGAACCTTTGGAGGGTATTTTCAACTTGGTGTTTTTGGAATTGATAATTTAGTAAATACAGATGTCGCTGACAGTATTGATACTCAGGGTGCATGGATGCCGATTACAGTAGAATTTACAACGGCCGAACTTTCAGCTAATCATGGATTGTTCTTCAATAATTATAAACGAACTGGTAAGCGCGGTTTTGTTGATAACTGGGAATTATACGAAACAGATCCGAATTCAACTCCTGAGGTAAATGAATCAAAGATTAAGTTATTTGTAAACAATAGAAAAATTATGGCAGAATTTGCTGCCGAAACAACATCTATGGTTGAGTTTAATGTTTATAATGTTGCAGGTGTTTTAATTTCGTCGGATAAATTGTACACAACTGCCGGAAAATCTGTTTATACATTAAGTGCCGAAACAGGCAGTGGAGTTTACATTGTACAAGTTTATACAAATGGACAAAACTTTAGTACGCGTGTGGTGAAATAATTGAAAAATTAAAATCGCTTAATCAAACCGTCCGATTGTTTCTGACAGTCGGACGGTTTATATTTTCAAATCAAACTGTTTTTTGGATTCTGTTTTCCGATTTCAGTTGTCTTTTGGTTATTTCTATCAAAACGCCCACATTTTCAATCAATTTTTCATATTTCTTCATCGAATTAATCATTTATATTTGTGGCTGAATTGCAATTAATAAATATTATGAAAAAATTCCTGCTTCTCACTCTTTTCGTTTTTTATGTGCTCAGTCATATTTCTGCTCAACAACTTGCTTTTCCCGGCGCCGAAGGTTTCGGTAAATATGCAAAAGGTGCAAGAGCTTCGTCAAGTCCTACTATTTACAGAGTAACTAATTTGAATGATGCCGGTTCGGGGTCATTTCGCGATGCGGTAAGCGCTTCGAACCGAATTGTGGTTTTCGATGTAGGCGGAGTGATTAAAATTACAAGCCGTATCGTAGTTTCATCTAATATTTACATTGCCGGACAAACAGCTCCCGGCGAAGGGATCACTATTTATGGAAACGGTTTTTCATTTTCCGGTGCAAATAATGTGATTTGTCGTTATTTGCGTATTCGCATGGGTGCTGTTGGCGATAGTGGAAAGGATGCCTGCGGAATTGCTAATGGCAGCAATATGATTTTCGATCATGTTTCGGTGGCTTGGGGACGGGATGAAACTTTTTCTATCAGTGGCGAAAATCCTTCTAACATTACAATTCAGAATTCAATTATTTCGCAGGGTTTGCTGAGTCACTCTGCCGGTGGATTAATTCAGACCAATGGTGGAGTTACGCTTTACCGCAATTTATATGTCGATAACGACACACGCAACAATAAAATTAAAGGTGTAAACCAATATGTTAACAATATGGTTTATAACTGGTCATCGGGAGCATACATTATGGGTGGCGATTCCGAAGGCGATTCTTATGCCAACTGTGAAAGTAATTATTTTATTAACGGGCCTGCAAACTCAACTTCGGCACTTGGAGGTGGAAATTCAAATTATCATATTTATGCCGATGATAACTGGTGGGATAAAAACCGAAACGGATCGCTCGATGGTTATTTAGTTCCCAAAACCGAATACAGTGGTGGACCCGATTTTCAGGCAGCGCCTT
>CAZDSY010000268.1:0-2142 GCA_964508285.1 uncultured Paludibacter sp. | reverse complement strand
TTTTCGGTAGTAATAAATTCGAACTTGCCATCAATCAGTGCTTTATTTGATTTACGAATTTGAATCAGTTTTTTATAAAATGAGAATTGATTTTTATCGAAACCAACCTTATCATAAACAGGTTTTATATCTTTTACATTATTGCGGTTTTCTTTTTCGAATTTTAATTTGCTCCACCAAAGTGGTTTTCTCGGAAAAGGATCGTCGGCGCCCCACATCCCCATTTCCTCGCCATTCCAAATTTGGGGTGCACCAATATTGGTAAATAAATGAATCAAATACAATCGAAGTCTTTTGTAAGTTTCCAAATCAGGCTTTCCGGTTTTATAATCAGGATTGTCGTTTGGAGAAACAAGATATTTATACTTTCCACTGTTGAAAAAATCGCTCAATAAACGAGGCGTATCATGCGAGGAAGAAACATTCATCATGGCGTACAAATTATCTTCGGACACTCGCCCCCACTCTTTCTGCAAACTATCTTTGAGCATTTTTGCATCAAAAGGAATTCCGGTATCAGCAAAAAAATAACGCGCCGGTTTATAAACCTGATAAAACATTACAGCATCGAACACATCGCCTTGTAAGTACGGAGCAGGATTCATCAATTTATCAGGCCATTTCTCCCACCAAATTTCACCCAGAAGATAAGCATCGTGTTTTACCGAACGTACAAATTTGCGGTAATCGCGCCAAAATTGCAAACCTATTTGCTCCGCCACATCCAGCCTGAAACCATCAATCCCTTTTGACGTGTCTCCACTGGGTGCAAGCCAACGACGCGAAACCTCAAAAACATGATTTTTCACACCTTCGGGCATATTACCTTCGTAAGGAATTCCATTGATTCTTTCGCCCTTTATATCTAATTTTTTGAACTCAGGCATATAAGCATTTCCGTACCAGCCTGAATATGAAAATTCGTTTTCGGGCGTTTCAGGGTTATCAAAAGTATTAATGTTGTACCAATCTTTAAAAACTGATTTACTTTGATTTTTAAGAATATCCTGCCATGCCCAAAATAAAGTTCCGGTATGATTCCAAGAATAATCCATAATTACTTTTATTCCACGTTCATGACATTCTTGCACTATTTTCAGGAATAATTTATCAGCTGATGTCCATTGCCATGTTTTGGGTTCGGCAGGATTCTCCGACTTAATAATCCGCAAATCACCTTCAGGGTCAGGTCCAAAATTCACATCGATATGGTGGTAATAACGCGCATCGTATTTATGCAACGATGGTGCATCGTTCAGCGGATTAAAATAAATCGCTGTAATGCCTAAATCCTGCAAATAATCGAGTTTGTTTAAGACACCCTGCAAATCGCCACCGTAACGGCGATATTGCAAAAGTTCACTAAAAATTTTTTTTGAACCTTCCATCCATGAATCTTTTTTGAACCAATCCGATGTCCACGGTGTAATTTTCCAGTTTTCAGGCGTAAAAATTTTCATGTCAGGTACATTCATTACCTCAGGATACGGATCATTGGCAGTATCGCCATTCGAAAAGCGTTCCACGAATATCTGATACCAGATTACATCTTTTGCCCATGCAGGAGGTTTATTAAATGCAGTTTGGGTTAAACTTTGCTGAAACAAAAGAAAATAGAAAGCAACAACTAATAAAAGAGTTCTTCTCATTAGATTCTAAACTTTATTTAATTATACTCATTTCAAAATTAAGGAAAAGGAAATAGAAAACCTAAATAATTCATCATTTATAACTTATGTAAATTTGCAAACGTTTGCAAAAGAAAAAGTATTTATTGCATAAATCAATTATATTGACAAATAAAAATGTTTATACCTTTGTTTTGAGTTAAATGAATATAAAAAATGATTTAATACACAGCATATAAAACACTCTCAAAAAAATGAAAAAAACAACCTTTTTACTTTTATTATTCATCACTAAAGCAATTAGTTATGCACAAATTGTAACTACAAACCCGGTAATTGTAACCGACGATTACAATGGAGCGGTTGAAGTAATTTATGATGCAACACAAGGCACTGCAGGATTAAAAGATTATACCGGCGATGTGTATGCACATACCGGGGTTTTTACAAATTTATCTCCTACTATATGGAAATATGCGCCTGTATGGGGTGATAATTCACCAAAGTATAAATT
>CAZDSY010000267.1:0-2152 GCA_964508285.1 uncultured Paludibacter sp. | reverse complement strand
GAATAATTATTCATAATTTTGGCTAAATATTTATTTACAGCCATAAAAATATTTACACCCAAACTGTAATTTGACGACCAAAACAATGTATGTCCATGCTCTTCCACTTCTTTTTTAATGGCAGGTAAATGTTCGTGCCATCCTGTAGTGCCACACACAATTGGAACTCCGGCTTTGAATGCTTTACGAATATTTCCGACCGCAACTTTTGGCGCAGTGAATTCAATAGCTACATTGGCGCTGCGGAAATTGTCCGAATCAAAATCTTCCATATTTTCAATATCGATAACCGACACAATTTCGTGTCCGCGCTCCAAGGCAATACGTTCGATTGTTTTGCCCATTTTTCCGTATCCTATTAATGCTATTTTCATAAAACAATTTACTATTTAATTATCCGCCATGGCGGTCAAGTTTTTTACCATTTTTAAATTTTTCAATACTGTCCTGTTGCTAAAAGCACTAATGTACATGCAATTTCGTAATCTATTCCGTTTTTATGCAAAATTTCTTCAAATTCCGGATTTTCGGTGCCTGGATTGAATACTACACGTTTAGGCTTGAGCGAAATCACGTAGTCGTAATACTCAGGTTGACGCTGAGGACCAACATAGAGTGTTACTGTATCAATTCCTTCGTACTGTTTCTTTTCTGTGTCGATCGTTTTTCCCAAAATTGTATCAGGGCGAATTCCAAGTAATTCAATTGCGTGTCCATGTGCAGTTAAACGCTCTGCAGCTTTGTAAGCATATCGTTCAGGATTATTGCTTGCTCCTATGATTAATGTTTTTTTCATTTTAATTTCTTTATTATATTTATAATGATACTTTTTCCATGAAGGTTATGAAACCTTTGTTAAGTTGAGAGTCTAATGTTAATAAAGTCCTCATTTACTTATGGTTTTATCTTTTGTGCCAATCAATCGCTAACTTAACACTACGCAATTGTGTTTTGTTAATAATGTTTTATTTGACATTTAATTAGAGTATTGGCTCATTAGTTTATTGGCATATTATTTAGCTTCCTGCAAAAAAGTCGAGACAATCGAAAATTTCCTCCTTTGTTGCAGTTTGATTTATTTTTATCTCGCCAATGTCAGTCAATAATGTGAAATTTATTTCTTTCGATTCATTTTTTTTATCGTGTGTCATCAGTTCGAAAAGAGGTTCGTAATCGTCGCAATCGATAATAAACGTGCCGTAATATTCTTTTATTAAATACTTTAACTTTAATAAATCATCTTTGGGGAAATTTAATTTCACATGAGACAGGTACAATTCACACAACAAACCCCACATTACAGCGTATCCGTGCAATACAGGTCTTTTTTGCCTATACGAAAGACTTTCGAAAGCATGTGCAAAGGTATGACCCAGATTCAACGCTTTTCGAATATTTTTTTCGGTAGGGTCTTGCTCAACCACTCGTTCTTTAATTTTCACACTACGGCCAACAAGTTCTTTTAAAACATCAAAATCAACATTTTCGAGGTCAAATTTGAGGATTTCTTTCCATTCTTCGCGGTTATCGATAAGAGCATGTTTCACCATCTCGGCAAAGCCCGAACGTAAATTCATAGTATCGAGAGTTTTAAAGAACTCAACATCTATCAGCACTGCATCGGCGGGAGCAAACACGCCAATTTCATTTTTTAATCCCAGAAAATTAATCCCTGTTTTTCCTCCGGTAGCTGCATCAACTGCTCCAAGTAATGTAGTCGATACATTAATATAACGTATGCCGCGTTTGAAAGTTGAAGCAGCAAAACCACCTATGTCGGTAATCATTCCTCCCCCAAGATTTATCATCACCGATTTGCGTGTTGCTCCGTTTTCGGTCAGATATTTCCAAATTTTTACTGCCGAATCAATATTTTTGTTTTCGTCGCCTGCGAGAATTGAAATAACGTGAGCGCCAGCAAGCGTCTCAGATTGCAATAAAACTGGCAAACAAAGTTTTTCAGTAGTAGTATCGCATAAAATAAAAATATCGCTTGCCGAAATATTTTCAATCATTGTTTCGAGTTCGGGCAATAAATTCCTGCAAATTATAGTTGACCTATTTTCCATTCAATAATAAATTTTCAGTGCAAAGATACTTTTTTACTTTTAAAAATGTACTAATTGATTTCTATAAAGATTGTTGCCATTGC
>CAZDSY010000266.1:0-2172 GCA_964508285.1 uncultured Paludibacter sp. | reverse complement strand
TAAAAATAATTACTTTTGTTACCTCCTTTTCTAAATGGTTAGGGAGAGCTGGCGGTAGCCGGAAAGTGTTGTGCCAACAATCATGATTTCCGGCTCCGCTTTTTTTGTGCTCAATATATTGCAAATCTTTGCGTTCTTCATTCTCTCTTATTCCCCAATTTTTTATTCCCCCTTCAGGGGGTTAGGGGGCATTAAAAAAAAATCCCTTCATCCATCTTTATTGCCATCAAAATGTATTGATTGCTAAGCGGTGAAGAGATAATATATTTCTTTGAAAATGTGTTGTAAACATACATTTAATAATAAAAATTCCGATAAGTAGTGGGTTCTTGATTATTTCGGTGCAAGTTTAATACATTTTTTTAAACTATGCAATTTTTTTTTTTTTTTATTCTTTTTATGTTGTTAAACATATTTTGCGTGATTTTATGTATAAGGAATTAGAAATTATGAGTTTAAGAATTGATCTTTAGTTGGAAATTTTCAGACTGAAATATAATTTAAACAAAAAGAGCCAACTTTTTAATTAGTCAGCCCTTTTTAATGATTATTATTGATTGGTTATTTCTGTTTATATTCCTCCCAATTTGTCCCAAGCATACTGCCTGTTTTCATAAACTGTGCGTGCATTCCAAAACAAGCATGAAGATTAGTTGGCGTATGGCATGGACCTGAAAGCGCCAGATAATCGCGTAACATTTGTTTGTATGCTGGGTCAACACAGTTTTCAATTATTTCCTCTGCACGCTGAATGGGCGATTTTCCGCGCAGATCGGCTACTCCGTGTTCGGTGATGATTATATTTACGGAGTGTTCATTCTGGTCAACATGTGTTACCATCGGAACGATGGAGCTAATGTTCCCTTTTTTGGCAGTAGAAGGCGTTGTAAAAATGGAGATATAAGCGCTGCGCGTAAAGTCGGCCGAACCGCCAATACCATTCATCATTTTCGAACCCAATACATGCGTGCTATTTACGTTTCCGAAAATATCGGCTTCTAAAGCAGTGTTGATGGTGATAAGGCCTAAACGGCGTGCCAGCTCAGGGCTGTTAGACATTTCCTGCGGGCGAAGTACCAATTTATCGCGGAAAAATTCAAGATTTTCGTAAATTTCATTTAATACAGGAGTAGTAATTGTAAGCGAGCAACCGCTTGCAAACTTGATTTTTCCGTTTTTCAGCAAATCAATCACCGAATCTTGAATAACTTCGGTGTACATTTCGAAGTTAGGAATATCAGGGTTTGTTCCAAGTGAAGCCATTACCGCGTTGGCAATATTTCCAACGCCCGACTGAATTGGTAAAAATTCTTTCGGAACGCGACCTGATTTGATTTCGTTTGCTAAAAAATTTGCTACGTTTTGACCGATTTTGTCAGTAACTTCATCGGTTGGCGTAAATCCGCCTACTTCATCATCGCGGTCAGTTTCAACTACACAAAGTATTTTTTTCGGATCTACCTTAATATAAGGTACGCCCATTCTGTCCGATGGTTTCAGAAGTGTCATCGGTAAACGGTGAGGAGGATCAGCCGGTTCAAAAATATCGTGAAAACCGCGCAATTCTTTCGGGTGTTTGTGGTTCCATTCTACAATAATATGATCGGCAAGACCTGCAATTGTGGGCGATATACCAACGCCGGTTGTAGGAATCAATTCGCCATCTTCTGTCATGTCGCAAACTTCAATCACAGCAATGTTCGGACGCGGCATAAATCCGAAACGCAGATGAGGCGCTATTGACGACAAGTGCATATCGAAGTAAGGCGCTCTTTCAGAGTTTAACGCTGAACGTAAATCCTTGTTTGACTGGTAAGGCGTGCGAAAAAGTATAGCATTTGCACGGGCTAAAGCGCCATCGAGCGAATCACCAGTAGAAGCGCCGGTGTAAACTCCAATTTTGAATTCTTTGCCTTCGGCATGAAAAGCTTCCGCACGTTTAGCAATTGCTGTTGGCACATCTTTGGGACAACCCGCGGGTGTGAAGCCACTGAAACCTAAAATATCGCCATCATTCACAAAAGCAGCTGCCTCTTCGGCAGTAACAAATTTAAAAACGTCTTTAAGCATAATTTATGTATCTTTATTCTGTTAATTTATATACCTTAAATGTCAGTTTATCAGCAATATAAAGTTCTAATAGAAACTTACGGAAGGCAATCTGAATTCGGG
>CAZDSY010000265.1:0-2189 GCA_964508285.1 uncultured Paludibacter sp. | reverse complement strand
TACCCTATTTATGGGAACAGGTAATTCAGGTAAACAATTCGAAACTTACTGTAAATTACGGAATTGAAAAACTTAGATTTATGCAGGCAGTTACTGTTAACAGTCAGGTTCGTTGCCGTGCAAAGCTCGTTTCGCTTGTAAACCTGCGTGGGGTAAGCAAAGCTGAAATTTTTGCTACACTCGAAATTAAAGATTCGAAAAAACCTGCACTCGAAACCAATTTGATATTTCTTTATCATTTTGTTTAAATAATATACTTGTTTTCCTTAATAATATACATTCATCTTTTACTATTTAAGTAAAGGGTGAATGTTTTATTTTTTGTAATTTATTTTATTCAAAACATGCATTTCATTCTTACATCGGAACGCTTGTATCTTCGGCCTTTAACGTATGCTGAACTAAAAGTATATGTTGAGTCTCCAACAGAACTTCTCTCAAAGACTGATTTTGCAAAAAAAATCAACTCTATCGACAATGAGCTAAAAGAAACAGTTATAAAGGAATTTTATCCTTATTTCAACGATATTTATGCTGAGTTTTTGTTTCACACTTTATGGTTAATTATTTTAAAAGATACTCTTACTGTTGCAGGTTCTATATGTTTTCATGGTGAACCTGTTGATGGTGTAGTAGAATTAGGTTACGGAATAGATGAAACCTTTCGTAATCGGGGATATATGAAAGAAGCCATTGGTTTGATAGTAGAATGGACAAAAAAACGTTCGGATATAAATAAAGTTGTGGCAGTTACAAGTGTTGAAAATATAGCTTCTCAAAAAGTGCTTCAAGCTAACGGATTTAACCTGTTTGACATTTCAGAAGATAATATGATGAGCTGGTATATTTCAACAAAATGATGTAAAAACCATGAAAGTTATTTTTTCATGTTTATTTGTAACTTATCTTCACAAAAAACGTTTTTTCTCATGATTTTAGGTAAATTTGCGACAAATATAATTGGAGTGGTATGTGGTTAAAAGCGAAAGAACTATTACTAAAAATTTGGAATTTTATATTCCCTTATTTGCAGGATTTTGTACGCTGGCGTAAGGCAAGGATGGTCCGTTTTCACAGACTTGTCTGGTACAAGAAACTTGGCAATATTATCATTACTTTTAGTTGGATGTTTTTGCTTTTTCTTTTTCTCATTGACATTAATTTTTTATGGTTGTTCGGTAAATCACCGAGTATGAGAGCTATAAGTAATCCGCCTCAAAGTATAGCTTCAGAAGTAATAAGCGCCGATAATAAAATCATCGGAAAATATTTCAGAGAAAATCGTACACCGGTTACTTTTAATGAAATCTCACCAAAACTTATCGAAACACTGATTGCAACCGAAGATGAAAGATTTTATCAGCATTTTGGCATTGATGTACAAGGTATTTTTGCCGCTATAAAGGATATGCTAAAAGGGAACGCTCGTGGAGCAAGTACAATTAGCCAGCAATTGGTGAAAAACATGTATAAAACCCGTGATCAGTACTCCACAGGACTTTTTGGATATATTCCGGGAGTAAAGTTAATAATAATGAAAATGAAAGAGTGGATTACAGCGGTAAAAATTGAAATAAAGTATTCAAAAGAAGAAATTCTAACTATGTATCTGAATACTGTCGATTTTGGAAGCAACGCATACGGAATAAAAACAGCAGCTAAAACTTATTTCAAAAACAAGCCGATAGATTTGAATTACGAACAATCGGCAACTTTAGTTGGGTTGCTAAAAGCTACTACAGCTTATAATCCGGTAATAAATCCGAAACGCTCACAAAACCGACGAAACGTTGTGCTACAAAACCTTGTAAGAAAAAAAGTGATTACACAACATGTTTGTGATTCACTAAAAAAGTTGCCTATACGTATGAATTACAGCGTGGAACAAACTTACGAGGGTGAAGCTTTACATTTCAGGACTTATTTGGATAAATACTTAAACGAATGGGAAAAGGAAACAGGGAATGATATTTATTCTGATGGACTTAAAATTTATGTAACCATTGATTCCCGTTTACAAAAGTATGCCGAAGAAGCTGTTCAGAAGCACATGAAACTTCATCAGCAACGATTTTTTTCACATTGGCAGGGACAAAATCCATGGCGCGATGAGGAGGGAAATGAAATACCCGGTTTTATTGAAAATATAGCACAAAAAACCAAAGTTTATGCAAGTTTGAAAAAGAAAT
>CAZDSY010000264.1:0-2200 GCA_964508285.1 uncultured Paludibacter sp. | reverse complement strand
AGTTATGTTTTACTGGGCGAAATGAGGGCTGATTTGATGGATGTAACCGATGATTCAGATTATGACTTGCGCGAATTAAATTCGCTTGAAATTTCCAAGACTAACAGATATGTCAATATTAAGGACTACTACGCAGTAATAAATAATTGCAATTATATTATCAAAAATCTCGATACCGCATTAGTGGATCGTGGACAAAAACTCAAACTGCGTCAATATGCTGCAGTAAAAACCATCAGAGCATGGACTTATATGCAAATAGCTTTGAATTTTGGAACTGCGAAATACTACACGCAGCCAATTCTTACCGTTGTCGATGCCGAAAGAACATACCCGAAACTTGAATTTTCTGAATTAGCAGACTCACTGATAGCAGATTTGGAACCATTGAAAACAGTTGATATGCCAAATCTTGGATATGTAGAATCATACAATACCTCTTACTCCATTTTTCCTATTCGTATGGTACTGGGCGACTTGTATTTATGGAAAGGTCTATTTGAAAAAGCGGCTATCGAATATCGCGAGGTCATGTATCAGAAAAGAGTTATTGTTGATAAAAGTAACTATTCATACTGGATTCCGGTGAATAATACAATTTCAGCCAACGCTTACTTGTATTGGCCACGAGCTTTTACCCTTAACTCAGGTGAAGTAATTACTACTATAATGTGCCCAACGGAATACGGCCAAAGTTTTCAACTTGACACGCTGAATAATCAACATAAAATAACAGCTTCAACAGTTGCTTTAAACAATTGGAAAAATCAGACATATTACTTGAACGAAGCATCGAATTCGCAGGGCGATTTGCGCTTATATGGTTCTATTTCGTATAATGCTATTACCAACAAAGAAGTAACCACTGATTATACTTTTTCGGGCATGAAAACTGATAATTATTTGATTTACAAATATAAACTGTATAATCAGAATGTTATTATTTATCGTTCGTCTTTGCTTTATTTACGTTATGCCGAAGCAGTAAACAGGTTAAATAAGCCATTGCTGGCAATGGCAGTACTGAAAAACGGGTTAAACAGTTCAACATTATTTAACGAAAAAATTGTGCCTACTTCTGAGAAAGGTTCTCCCATCTTACCTTATATCAATTTTGCCGATGCTCGATTCAACAACAATACCGGAATCAGAATGCGTGGACTTGGAAACATGAACAACGATACTACTTTTTTCCGCATTCCTTGCTTAGCAACAATGGCTGATTCAGTGCTTTACGTCGATGATCTTATCCAGAAAGAATTAGCACTCGAAACGGCTTTCGAAGGTAATCGCTTTCATGATTTAATGCGGTTTGCACTTCGCCGTAACAATCCGACTTATTTGGCAAAAATAATTGCAGAAAAGCACGGGTCTAATAAAGCAGCTATCTTGCAAAAACTTAGCAATGTTCAAAATTGGTACATAAAAACTGAATAAGTTCATTACTCTATTGAACTTTGTTTTCAAATTGAAAAATCGGCTTTCAAAAATTTATTCCGAAATTAAAAACGGTGATTTTTGAAAGCCGATTTTAATTTTTATAAATCAGTAAAATTCAATTGGTCAGGAAAATAAATAATGAGGACACTTTATTTTTGATTTTAATTATATTTTTTGGGATTTTTAATATTACAGAATCATTTCCTTATTTAGCTGATTTTCTGACAAATAAAAACATTTTATATGTTAAATAATTTCTTTCCGTGTGCGAACACAGTAAAAATATTGCAAGGTAAAATAAATTAGAGTAATTTTGTAGCAAACTTTTCGTGTGCGCACACATTTGCTTTTATCAGCAATTTTTTTGTATATAGGTTTAGGTAAAGTATTCGTTTAAGGTAAAATCAGATTATTCGGTTCAAGTTCCACGTAAATTTCATCCACTTATTTTAATAAACATTCAGATTATGAATCCACTGAACAGAACAACAGCAGTTAACACAACACTTTATCCCGAAAGAATCATTCAATTTGGCGAAGGCAACTTTTTACGTGCATTTGTTGATTGGATGGTGAACCGGATGAACAAAAATACAAACTTTAATTCTGGCGTTGTAGTCGTACAACCCTTACCCTCCGGCATGATTGATATGCTTAACGAACAGGATGGCTTATACCACGTTAATTTGCAGGGACTTGACCATGGCAATACCGTAAATAGCATCGAGCTAATAGATGTGATAACCCGCTCATTGAATCC
>CAZDSY010000263.1:0-2204 GCA_964508285.1 uncultured Paludibacter sp. | reverse complement strand
TTATGGTTTTACGATGGCACCAACGATACTGCTACAGTGGTAAGAAATTGTATATTTCAGGATGCATCGAACGATCATGAATGGCATGCAGCGCTTAGAATCAGTAATGCTTCGATAACTGTTGACAGTTGTCTGTTTAAAGGTAATTCATGGAATTTAAGTCTTGAAGGTGTGAGTTCGCCCGTAATTTCTAATACAGTTTTCCGTCCAACCATTACTGTTAATCAGGAAGCACGCAATATTTCTATGGACATAAATGCAACTCCTGAGTTTATAAACGACTCAATTCAGTTTAACACTTCCGAAATAAGAGCTGTACGTATCAGGGAAAGCACACTTACCAAAAAAAATGTACGATTGAAAAAGTTGAACTTTGCAGGAATCGATAACATTTCATATTGCTTATATAATAATGTTACAGTTCACGATACAGCCAGTCTGATAATCGACCCGGGTGTGGTTATTAAATGGCGCTATTATCATTCTCAATTAATCGGGAACGGAAAAATAACCGCCATTGGCACTGATGCTGAACCCATTGTTTTTACACATTTAGGCGATGACAATTATGGAAATCCGCTCGATTCACAAAACGATGGTACACAAAGCCCATCGTACAGTAATGCAGGAAGAATTTATTTGTACAGTTCTGAGGAATCGAAGCTTGAAAAATGCAAAATTCTGTATGGAGGTTATGACTCGAATAACTGGGCTATTTATATAAGAAACAACAACGTGGTAAATAACTCCGAGATTAAGAATTCCTACAACGGAATTTTATTTACAAAAAATGCCCGAATCACCAACAATAGTTTTGTAAATATGCCAAAATATACCTTAGGCTATACTTTGAGTACCGGCAATCCTGTGCTAACCGGTAATACGGTTTCAAATATGGGTTATATTGGCATTTTACTCGATGGCAACGTAACCAATGATTCACCTACTCTGAAAAAAATGAATTTTGCCGGATACACCAATCTGCCTTACATTCTTACAAGTCCGTTTACTATCGCTCAGGGAAATTTAGTTACCATAGAACCGGGAGTAGTTATTAAATTCCACAACTACTGGAATCAGGGAATCCTGGTTAATGGTGGACTTAGAGCAGTCGGTACAAAAACCGATAAAATTATTTTTACATCTATTCAGGATGACTCTGCCGGCGGCGATGCCAACAATAACGGAACAGGTTCAGTTCCGGGTTACGATGATTGGAAGGGAATTTGCTTCAGCAGTACATCGAGCGATGCAGATAATATATTAAAAAACTGCGAAATTCGATATGCCGGAGATGGTTGGGTGGAAAATTCATATACTAATGCACCTTTAGCAATATCAAGTTGCAGAGTTTTGGTCGATTCAGTAAAAATTAATTTTTCTTCCCGTTGCGGTATTGCCATTTTCGGCGATGCCAACCCCGAAATTAAAAATACTGTTATTTCAAATATCAATTGGGAACCTGTATATATGGATATGTTTGCCAATCCCAATTTTGGTGATAACATTACACTTGCAAACGTAGCAAACATTGCAATAAAATTAAAACCCGGAGTTGTTGGTGGAACAGTTCCTAAAAGAAGTTTTGCCGGCTATAATCCGATTACTTATGGTTGGTTTGATGACGCACTTACAGTTAATGAACAATTAACCATTCCTGCCGGACTTACATTTAAAGGTCGAGGAAGATGGAATATCAACGGGAAATTAAATATTTTGGGAACACCCGATAATCCTGTAATATTTACCACCCCCGAAGACGATGCATTTGGAAATCCGAAAGATGGACAACAAAACGGGCAGGCAGGTTATAATCAAAATGGTGGATATTTTGTATTTTATGATGCTTCAAATGATTCGAGCGTGATTGAAAATGCAATTTTCAAATATTCGACAACTGTTCCAATACAATTAAATAATGCCTCTCCAACCATACGCAACTGTAAATTTGAAAACATCAACCAAATAGCCATATCATTAGCAGGTAACAGCGCTCCGGCAATCAACAACTGTGTTTTTACCAATGTAAGTTATCCTTTCAATACTTCGCTACTCACTTATCCTTCGTCAACTGTGGGTAATGTTATGACAGGCAGTACCGGAAGAGGAATTCGAGTGAATGATGAAACACTCACACAGGATGCGTATCTGCCAAAACGCGCTTTCGGTGGGATCAATAATATCCCATATATTTTCAGAAACTA
>CAZDSY010000262.1:0-2221 GCA_964508285.1 uncultured Paludibacter sp. | reverse complement strand
AAATCTGAACAACTAAAAAAAACTGAAAAACATGAAAATCGGAGTTCCAAAAGAAATTAAAAACAACGAAAATCGAATAGCATTAACTCCTTCGGGGGCACAAACCTTGGTGAAACAGGGTCATACAGTGTTTATCGAAAACAATGGAGGAGTAAACAGCGGATTTACAAACGAACAGTATATCAATGCCGGCGCCCAAATTATTGAAACTGCAAAAGAAATTTTCGACACAGCCGAAATGATTATGAAAGTGAAAGAACCCATAGCTCAGGAATATGAATTGATTCGTCCTGATCAATTGGTTTTTACCTATTTTCATTTTGCATCGGACGAAACGCTTACCCGCGCCATGATGAAAACCGGAGCTGTTTGCCTGGCTTATGAAACTGTAGAACTGAACAATACTTTGCCATTACTTATACCAATGTCAGAAGTAGCTGGGCGTATGTCGGTACAGGAGGGCGCTAAATACCTCGAAAAACCCAAAGGTGGTAAGGGAATTTTGCTAGGCGGTGTACCGGGTGTAAAACCTGCAAATGTACTGGTATTGGGAGGTGGCGTTGTTGGCACACAAGCTGCTTTAATGGCTGCCGGACTGGGCGCTCATGTTACCATAATGGATATTTCGCTACCACGCTTACGTTATTTAAGCGAAATTATGCCTGCGAATGTGGACACCGTAATGTCGTCGCAATACAATATTGCAGATATGCTGCCTCTTACCGATTTGGTTATTGGCGCTGTGTTGATTCCCGGAGCCAAAGCACCGCATTTGATTACCCGCAAAATGCTGAAAACAATGCAGCCCGGTTCGGTGCTGGTAGATGTGGCTATCGACCAGGGTGGTTGTTTTGAAACTTCGGTACCTACCACACATGCAAATCCTGTTTATCAGGTGGAAGGCATACAGCATTATTGCGTAGCAAATATTCCCGGTGCAGTTCCGTTCACCTCAACTCTTGCACTAACAAATGCTACATTGCCCTACGCGGTAAAATTAGCAAATCTTGGATGGGAAAAAGCATGTGAACAATACGAAGACCTGCACAAAGGACTGAACATTGTAAAAGGCGAAGTAGTTTGTGAAGCCGTAGCCGAAACCTTTGGTTTGTAAAGAGATATCAAATTTTAAAAATCCTTCTGAGAATAATAATTCCGGAGGGATTTTTTATTTTCGGTAAATCCACTCTTCTTTCAGGTATTTATTTGCTGCAATTTTTTCGATCTCTTCCATTTCCACCCTATTCAATATTTCTATTTTCGATTGAAAATAATTTGCCATTGATTGAATAAGATGATTGAAGAAAATTTCTTTTTCTTTAGCCTCAAAACCGTTTTCAGTGAGATATGTTTTTATATTTTTAACCGGACTTGGGACTGATGCAATACCTTTCACCTGTAGGTTTTTCTCCTTCACAGTCAATACATTATGTAGCATATCAAGTTCTGAATCGTACAGCAAAGTTCCATGAAACAATATACGATTTCTGGCAATATGCGAAGCAGTGCCGGAAATTTTAAAACCATCGGGCAACCACAAATCTTTTCGCACACCAACCTGAGCCGGGATATTTAAATGGGACAAAACTGTTACTACAGGTCTCAGAAAATCGGTATCCATAGCAGCTTTTTCAGCATTTTTATCGGTAATAAAACAATAATTCAGATTTCCTGTATCGTGAAAAACAGTTCCACCACCTGACATGCGACGGGCAATTGCAACCGTATTTTCCAGGCAGAATGCCACATTTACTTCGTTGTCCAACACCTGATTTGCCCCCACAACAACCGAAGAATTATTTACATAAAATAATAAAAAATCGCCCTTGCACTGAGCAAACAAAAAATCCTCAGTTGCAAGATTGTAAAAAGACGTATGATTTCGCGATAAAATAATTCTCATTGCAACTACAACTTTAGCAACATAGAAAACGTAAATCTGAACCAAAATTAAACAGACGAAAGTACAAAATAAATCTCAACTAAATGTTCAGAATATAAAAAAATTACTAAATTTGGGCGTGAATAAAAAGACGAAAAAAACTGCGCATTTTTAATGTGTTAAAAAAGCGATCTATTTGATTATTTGCCGAAAATATTTTAAAATACGCAACAACAAATTATCGTTATTACATTTATTTTCAAATACTTAAAACAATATCCACTTAACCCGTAAATTTCGCAAAATGACATTAATTATTGCGTATATTTACGAGTTGTG
>CAZDSY010000261.1:0-2239 GCA_964508285.1 uncultured Paludibacter sp. | reverse complement strand
GTTTTTACAATACCCCGTTCGATCAATTTACGAATTACAAACGGTTTGTAAAGTTCAGCAGCCATATCTTTTGGGATACCACATTCATGCATTTTCAGTTCAGGACCTACAACAATAACTGAACGAGCAGAGTAGTCCACACGTTTACCGAGCAAATTCTGACGGAAACGTCCCTGTTTTCCTTTCAATGAGTCAGAAAGAGATTTTAACGGACGATTTGCTTCGGTTTTTACGGCACTCGATTTACGTGAGTTATCAAAAAGCGAATCCACAGCTTCCTGCAACATGCGTTTTTCGTTACGCAAAATCACTTCAGGAGCTTTTATTTCTATTAATCTTTTTAATCTATTGTTGCGAATAATCACACGACGATAAAGATCATTCAAGTCAGAAGTTGCAAAACGACCGCCATCAAGCGGTACAAGTGGACGAAGTTCAGGCGGAATAACCGGAACAATCTTTATGATCATCCACTCCGGCTTGTTTCTGTGTTTGGCTGCCCTGAATGATTCTACAATCTGAAGGCGCTTAAGCGCTTCATTTTTACGCTGTTGCGAAGTATCGTTATTGGCACGTTCACGTAATTCATAGGATAAATTATCCAGATTTAAACGAGTAAGAATGTCATAAATAGCTTCAGCACCCATTTTTGCAATAAATTTGTTGGGATCTGAATCATCCAGCATTTGATTTTCACGAGGTAACTGATCAAGTATATTTAGATATTCTTCTTCAGAAAGTAATTCTCCATCAACGATATTTTCACCGTTATGCATTATTCCGGCCTGAATAATTACGTATTTCTCGTAATATACAATCGCATCGAGTTTTTTTGTGGGCATTCCAAGCAAATAGCCAATTTTGTTGGGCAGTGATCTGAAATACCAAATATGAGCAACAGGAACAACCAACTGTATATGACCCATGCGTTCGCGGCGAACTTTTTTCTCTGTAACTTCTACGCCACAACGGTCGCAAACGATACCTTTATAGCGGATGCGTTTGTATTTTCCACAATGGCATTCAAAATCCTTGGTTGGACCAAAAATTCTTTCACAAAACAATCCATCACGCTCCGGTTTATAAGTGCGATAATTAATGGTTTCGGGTTTGAGTACTTCGCCGCTCGATAATTTCAGGATTTCTTCGGGTGAAGCCAACCCGATAGAAATTTTATTAAAATTAGTTTTTTGCTTATTATCTGTTTTAAAAGCCATAATTTTTTTATTTACAATTTAATAAATTGACAAATTACAATTTAAAATTACTTGCTTAAATACCTTCAGTGAATTTAAGGGTTTTATTCTAAATTGATACTCAGACCCAAACCACGCAATTCATGTAATAATACATTCAAGGATTCGGGAATACCGGCAACAGGCATCGGATCGCCTTTGACAATGGCTTCATATGTACGGGCACGTCCAATTACATCATCGGATTTAACTGTTAGAATTTCCTGTAATATATGTGCTGCTCCGAATGCTTCAAGCGCCCAAACCTCCATTTCTCCGAAACGTTGACCTCCGAACTGTGCTTTACCACCAAGAGGTTGCTGCGTTATAAGCGAATATGGACCAATCGAACGCGCATGCATCTTATCTTCAACCATGTGACCTAACTTCAGCATGTAAATAACACCAACAGTTGCGGGCTGATCAAATTTTTCACCTGTTCCGCCATCAGTGAGGTAAGTTTTACCATAACGGGGTAAACCGGCTTTATCTGTCCATTCATTCAGGTCATCAAGCGTAGCTCCATCAAAAATAGGGGTAGCAAACTTCACTCCCATTTCTTTACCTGCCCAACCTAAAACAGTTTCGAAAATCTGTCCGAGGTTCATACGTGAAGGTACACCAAGCGGATTTAATACAATATCAACAGGTGTTCCATCTTCAAGGAATGGCATATCTTCCTGACGTACAATTCGCGATACAATACCCTTGTTACCATGACGACCTGCCATTTTATCGCCCACACGAATTTTACGTTTTTTTGCTATATAAACTTTTGCTATTTGTACTATACCATTTGGCAATTCATCACCAATTGTAATATTGAACTTCTGACGTTTTATTTTTGCATCAAGTTCTTTATACTTCTTCAGATAATTCAGAATTAGCTCTTTTATTAGTTCATTTCTTTGATTATCTGTTGTCCATTTACCCAATTGTATTGTTGTATAGTCAATATCACGAAGTCTTTCAACAGTAAACTTACTGTTTTTTGGAATTATATC
>CAZDSY010000260.1:0-2242 GCA_964508285.1 uncultured Paludibacter sp. | reverse complement strand
TAACTGATACCGGAATTATTAATGGCATAAGCACGTATAAAATAGGTTGTTTGAGCAGTTAACCCACTTATTTTTATTTCTGAAGTTGCTAATAATGAAGTTGATACAATTTTATTGTCATTTATGGTCGGATTTTCGTTTATGCTCCAGCAGATACCTTTTTCAGTTATAGATGTTCCACCTGTTGAGTTAACAGTAAAACGGCATAGTGCTGTAGTATTTAAAATTCCCGAAATTTCAGGATTATTAATCGCAGGCAAATCAGTAGGAATTCCATCTGAAAATGTAATACTGTCGATATTGAGAATATCAAGGCTAATTTCTACGGAATTATTTTTATAAATATCAAAAAACATAAAATTATTACTGAATTTTATGCTGTCGATATTTGAAACTGAAAGGTTTGAAACCGAAAGATTCGATTTGAATAAATTTACAGTTTGTTGTGCATGTAAAAATATTACTACGGATATCAATAATAAGAAAAATAATCTTGTTTTCATTCTTTGGTAAATTTTGTAACGTAGTTATTGGCTTTTAATATATATATTCCGGTTTTCAATGAACTGATATCTATAGAATTTAATATAGACGTGGTTTTAATACTGAAAATTTGTGAACCGGTAATTGAATATATAGTTACGTTATATGCTCCTTCAGGTAAATTCATGAGAATTATGAAGTTTTTTGCAGGATTTGGCAAGGCCTTAAAATTACCATTAAAAGCGTTTTGAACTCCTGTAGTAGTACCGAAAACAATTTTTCTGATTTCAGTTTTTGGAACAGATTCATCCTGACCAGCAGAATAATTGAGAATTAAGTCAGAAGAATTGAAAGTTATTTTATTCAGAATGCTTAATTCTATTTTTTTTTGAGAATTGTCCGTTTTTATTATTTCAAGATAAGTGTTTTGAGCAATAATGTACTGAGCAAACATTATTAACAAAACAATTATTATTGTAAAGGATATTTTTGTTTTCATGATTCAGAGATGTTTAAAATGAAAAATTTCATTTTACAAATTTACATCGAAAATAACTGCTTAGGGTTGAAAATAAATTAAAAAAGGGAGATAAAACTGGCATTGATTAAAAATCCAGGCGACAAAATTATTGGTTTTTAATGAACAATAAAAAATGTGTTACTTTATTTACAAAAACATCCCCTTTATTGAACGATTTATGGGCTTGAGGCAAATACGATTTTTTTAACTTTGCATTACGATGACTTTATGTATTTGATAAATAAGATTAGGTTTTCAACAAATTATACGATATTTCAATTGCAAATTTACAGATTAAATAAATATTCGGCATGAAAAAAATCAGTGTTTTATTTCTATTTATTTTGTTCATTTCTTTTTTGGTTTCAGCTGCCGATTATCAAAAAACTGACAATGGTATTAAAACCAACGTACAAGGTATGAATGTGGAAATTACCTTTTTCAGCCCGCAAATTGTGCGCGTGGTAAAATATCCCGAAAATGAGAAATTAAATAAAAACAGTTTGTCTGTTGTAAAAACAGCCGAGAAAAGTAACCTTACTTTTTCAGAAAAAGGATTACATATTAATCTCGAGAGTGATAAACTGAAAGTTCAATACAATACCTTGACCGGAAGTGTTTCATTTTTCGACAAATCAGACAAAATGCTGTTTACCGAAAAGGATTATGGTACACAATTTACGCCAACAATGGATGTGAAGAAAAATTCATACACTGTTCGGCAGGCATTTATGCCCGAAAAAAATGAAGCAATTTACGGTTTAGGACAAATTCAGAACGGAAAACTGAATCAGCGCGGGCAACACATAGTCTTAAAAAATGAGAATATGAAAATCGCTATCCCGTTTTTTCAGTCATCGAAAGGATATGGCGTATTTTGGGATAATTATGCCCCTGTAACTTTCAACGACAACGCGCAGGAATTATCGCTCGAATCGTTGGGTGATTTAGCCGATTATTATTTTATGTTTGGTGAAAATCCCGAAGGTGTTATTAAACAAATGCGCGAACTTACAGGAAATGTTCCAATGCTGCCTTTGTGGGGTTTTGGTTACATGCAATCGCGCGAGCGCTACAAAAATCAGTTTGAAACGCTCGAAGTTTTAAAAAAATACCGCGAATTGAAAGTTCCGATTGATGGCATAATTCAGGATTGGCAATATTGGGGAAAAGATTCGAACTGGAATGCGATGCAGTTTGATAAAACCACATTCCCGCGCCCTGAAGCATTGGTTGATA
>CAZDSY010000259.1:0-2261 GCA_964508285.1 uncultured Paludibacter sp. | reverse complement strand
GGTCGTTTCAAAAGTTCCCGATGCACCGAAATCATTTTCCGATTTTCCACAGGAGCTTAACGTAAAAGTTACGCCAAGAACAAATAAAAATAGATTCAAGGATTTTGTAAAATCGAAAATCAGTTTATTTTGCTGTTTCATAAATAGCTTGTTGTTAAATATTTAATTGTTAATATTGTTTTTATACTGATAAATTGCCGAGAGCAATTGAATTTCGTGTAAAGTTCGATTTTGCAACGCAAGATTTTCAGCGTTGACTTCTCGGATTAAATCCGTTACAGTAGCAGTTCCGTTTTGGAGTTTAATTTCTGTTGCTTTTTTGATATTACCACGCAGGCTTATAATTTTGTCATCGTTTTGTAAACTTTGCTGGAGTTTTTCAATTTCGTTTTTTTGTTGCTTGTTCAGCAGGTCGATGTTAAAAATAAATGTTTCTTTCTGAACTTCGAGAGCTTTTTTAGTTGTTTCTAAAGCTTGCAGACTATTTTCTCGCGTATAAAAATTGCTGAGATTCCATGTGAGTCGTAAACCGGTAAGATAAAATGCCGAAAAATCATTTGTAAGCATGTTTAACCCAGGTTTTCCGTAACCACCCTGAACAAAAGCACCAATTTTAGGCAAATTTCCTGCATAAATTTGTTGCCGTTTATTTTCGAGTACATCGCTTTGCGCATCGAACAGAAGCAATTCCGGGCGTTTATTTTCCTGCTGAAATACAAGTTCAGGTTGAGCAGGCTTTTCAGGTTTCGAGTTTTCATTTAATGCTAATCCGGTAAGCGCGCCAAGTACCTCGATAAACGATTTACGCGCGCTCAGCAAATCATTTTCACGCTGTAGGGCATTAATTTGTTCAACCATTATCATATCTTCATCAGTTTGATTTGCCATGCCATTATTTCTCAGCGCTTTTATTTTATCAAAATTAATCTGCAACTCATTTTGCAAAATGCGAATCGCAGCTAACTGTTCGTCGAGCAGCAAAATTCCGAAAAACAATTGATGCACTCTCTCGTTAAGTGTGTAAAGTTCCGATTCCAATTTTCTTTTATCAGCTTCGGCATTTGCTTTAAGTTCGTTTTTGTGTGCTTTAATTGCACCGCCATCCCAAATCACCTGACTTACATCAAACACTGCCTGATACTGATCTTTTGTAAGCGAGGGGAAACTAAACGGTTTTCCGGTAAACTGCGAAATTGCCTGTCCGAGTTCGGGTGGCAGTTGTGTTATATCAGACTGATAAGTTGCGCGCGCAGAAAAATTTACCTGAGGAAGGTAAGCTTTTTCAACGGAGGAAATATTGTAGCCGGCTGTTTTTTCTATCAAGCCAAATTGTTTTACAAGCGGATAATTGTTGCGCGCATGTTCACGACATTGTTCAAGAGAGAAATTTTGCGCCCATAGTCCACTTTGAATGAAAACTGAAAGCATCAGCAAAAAAATGTATTTTTTCATACAGCTAATTATCTTGAAAAATTTCAAAAAAAGTTTTTGTATAGAAATAGATTCACAAAAATCGACATTATAATTCAAAGATTAAACACGTAGATAACTCAAAATAACGGTTATGTTTTCGTTTTTCCTGTGCATCAACATTTCTGTTTTTTCTTCCTCTGAAAGTTTTAAAACCTGACTTGCTAATGGAAACACCGTAAACAATGCCACATTCAGCGTAATTATGGTTGTAAGAACATCAATAAGGTTTACATCGCGTACTCTTCCGGCTTTAATCTCGGTTTGAAGTTCGGCATTTAGCATCTGAAAAAGTTTTACCGGGAACTCTTGTAATTTACTTCTCAAAATATTTATATGCTCCGGTTGTCTCGAAAGTTCGTTTAATATTAGCATGGGCAATTTCGGGTTTTCTGCCAATAAATCAAAATGCGATAAACTTAAATGTTTGATTTTTTCAATAAAACTTTTCTGTTGAATTTCGGTTGTGTCAAATATCTTTGTAAAGAAATCGCGGAATTTGGTTTCGAAAACAGTATTGAACAATTTATCTTTGGTACGAAAGTAATAATGCACCAAAGCCTGATTACAACCCACTGCACGTGCTATCATTGTTGTTGAAGTTGCCGCAAAACCCTTTTCAAGAAAAAGATCTTCTGCCTTTTCCAAAATGAGTTGCTCCATGGATTTTGCTTCTTTAATATCCATATTTAATTGAATAGTTTAATAGGTCTATTAATTTTTTGCAAAGAAAAAATATTTTTTTCGTTTAACAAAGAAAATTCGATTAAATTATTGTGATTTTTTAGACA
>CAZDSY010000258.1:0-2350 GCA_964508285.1 uncultured Paludibacter sp. | reverse complement strand
TATTCCTGCGACAAGATAAACGGAAGAAATTTTTTCAGATTTTCGGCTTCATCGCGGGCACAAATAATTACCGAAACGGGTTCAGGTTGATTTTCAAAACTAACTTTGTTTTTTCGAATTTTACGGTTCAATCGTAAAGTTCCACCTATATAGCGGAGGTAAAAATATAGCTGATATAAAAAAGTAAGAAAGAATATACCGAAAATGACCAATTCGGCAACAGTGAAGGTAAATCCGTAAAATATCATCATATAAATCAGTACTTTAAAATCGTATTGCAGATTTCTGAAACCCGGCTGCAAAGGTAATAATATTTTTGATGATATTTTAAACCAACAGGCATCATTCCATCAAGTGCGTAAATCCGTAGTTTATGCCATCGAAAAGGCCTTTGTCGGTAAGTTTTAGTTCAGGAATAACCAGCAGGGACATAAACGCTACAGTCATAAACGGCGCATTTAAACCTGAACCAAACTCTTTAGCTTTGGCATCGACCAATTCGTAATTTTTAGCAACCGAAAAACCATCGTCAGGCGACATTAATCCTCCTACAGGCAACGGGAGAAGATAAGATTCATCTTCGCTGCAAACTAAAATACCGCCTTTGCTGTCAATAATTTTGTTCATTGCCAAAACAATTTCTGTATCTGAAGTGCCAACTGCCACTATGTTATGGCTATCGTGCGAAACGGTGGAAGCAAGTGCGCCTTTTTTCAAACCAATATTTTTAATAAATCCTACGGATGGCTTCGAGTTCTCGTAGCGATTGTAAACAACGAGTTTCAGTATATCATTTTCAGTATCGGAAACCACATTACCGTTTTCAACTTTGGGTTCGAAAGTGCCGGCATGTGTAAAAAGCTGTCCATCGCTTACCACGATAACTTTTAACCTTTCGCCTCGCGGTTTTACATGAATATCTTCAACCTGCAGTTTCGAAGCTTTGAACTGATTAATCAAATAATTTTGAGGTTGAAAACTAAGTAGCGAAGTTCCATTTTCAACTATTATTTCCCCTTTTATGTATGTTTTCAGGATATTTAGATCGGATAAATTATCTACAATGACAAAATCGGCATCATCACCTGGTTGCAATAAACCTACATTTAAACGATAATGTTTCACGGGATTGTAACTTGCAGCGCGAAGCACATCAAGAATATCGTAACCGGCTGATATGGCTCGTTTAACTAACTGGTTAATATGTCCATTACGAATCAAATCGTCGGGATGTTTGTCGTCGGAGCAAAACATTATTTTTTCGGGAAATTTTTCAATAAGTGGTATGAGTGCGTCGAAATTTTTCGCAGCGCTTCCTTCGCGAATTAAAATATTCATACCGAGTTCAATTTTCTCAAGCGCTTCATCGGGTGTCATACATTCATGATCGGTGCTGATGCCTGCGCCGGCATACTTTATCAAGTCCACTCCCGATAAATTGGGTGCATGTCCGTCGATTGGTTTTCCTGCATCTAGTGCGAACTGTAACTTTCTTCGCACTTCTTCCTTTCCTTGCACTACTCCTTCATAGTCCATCATTTCGGCAAGAAAATATATATCGTTTCTTTGAAGTAATTCCGCAATATCTTTTGAATTTATTATTGCTCCTGAAGTATCAATATCAGTGGCAGGCACACACGAAGGCGCTCCGAAAAAGAACTTCATGGGCGACTTTCGTCCGTTTTCAATCATAAAATCGACACCGGCTATGCCACTAACATTGGCAATTTCGTGTGGATCGCACACACAAGCCACCGTACCATGCACCGATGCATGGCGTGCAAATTCCGTTGGCAGTACCATGGAACTTTCGATATGAATATGCGCATCGACAAAACCGGGAATAATAAAAACAGAATTGTTTACCGGTTTTTCTTCTATCGATATTATTTTTCCGCTTTCAACAGTAAGCTCGCCGCTAAAAATGCGGCGTGAAACTACATCTGCAATATTTCCCTGAATGATTTTTTTCATACTATTCGAATTTCAGATAGGGTTCAATTTTCTTTAATTGTTCAGAGGTAAACTCTTCAAGATGATTAAGTTCGGCAATGTTTCTTAACTTCCCCTTCCTTCGTCTCAATTCATAGATGGCTTTTGCCTGATAAAAATTCAGATAAGGATGCGAGCGTAAACGTTCAGCACTTACTTTATTTACATCAATTTTTGTTATCAAATCAGTATTCAGCGTTATATTCCGACTTATTTTTTCAAAATTTTCAGGGGTCATTCCATAAACTTCGAGTACTTGATTAATATCGTAATATCCCCCCAGCAATGTCCTGTATTTCACAATTCCATTGGCATATTTGCGACCAATGCCTTTCACACGCATAAGTTCGGCAGTATC
>CAZDSY010000257.1:0-2365 GCA_964508285.1 uncultured Paludibacter sp. | reverse complement strand
AGGTTTTGATGTAAACGCATTAAAATCACAAATTATGTCGCAACTAACACCAAAGTTAGCGTTAAACGCTGATCAAAAGACAAATGTTTTAAACTTAGTAACCAATTTTCTCGATCAAAAAGCTGGAATTATTAGTCTAGCCAAAACAAACAACAATAAATACATTGCTGAATTGGCAAAACTGACTGAAAAACTAAATGCCGGTTTGAAAACAGCATTGACGGCTCAACAATTCAGTAAGTTTTTAGCTTTAAAACCAAAGACTAACGATCCAGCGAATATTTTAAGTCAACTGTTTTACTAACAGGAAATTAAATTTTTAGAAAATAAAAAAGCATAATTACTTATTATTTAAGTGATTATGCTTTATTGTGACCCCAGTGGGGTTCGAACCCACGACCCACAGATTAAGAGTCTGTTGCTCTACCAACTGAGCTACGGAGTCGATTTAATTAATTCGGTGCAAAAATATAAAAAAAAAATGGAGTTTGGTATATTTAGTGCTTTAAAGGTTCCGTGAAATTTGTATTTTGATAATTTAATTTGTTAATAATCAGACAATTAATCCTTTATAAATAATTGTATAATTGAGATAAAATTGTAAAATAAATTGCTCTTAAAAGCATAATAATTTATTGTTTCGTAATTGATAAAAAATGAGTACTTTTGTAGTCATATTCAAAAAGCGACAGCGACTAAAATTTAATCCAAATATTTTGTTAACTATATAAAATTCAGTTTGATATACTAAATTATTTTCCCCGACAATTTCCAATTAAGCAAAAAAGCATTTCATCAAAAAAATAGAAATTACATACTAAAAAAATTTCAAAACCATATAAACTAAATTAGAAATTAATGAAGCCAACATTATTTGTACTTGCTGCCGGAATGGGCAGTCGTTACGGAGGTTTGAAGCAACTCGATGGATTAGGCCCTAACGGAGAAACAATCATGGATTATTCGATTTATGATGCCATTAGAGCCGGATTTGGCAAAGTTGTATTTGTTATCCGTAAAAGTTTTGAAAAAGATTTTCGTGAAGTTGTAATCAACAAATTCAAAAACCTGATAGAAACAGAAGTCGTTTTTCAAGATATTAGTAATGTGCCAGAGGGCTGTAATTATAATCCTGAGCGAGAAAAACCATGGGGTACAAATCATGCTGTTTTAATGGGTAAGGACGTTATAAAAGAACCATTTGCTGTAATTAATGCCGATGATTTTTACGGCAAAGAGTCTTTTGAAGTTTTAGCTGATTTTTTACATAGCGTCGAAGGCAAACAAAATGAATATTGCATGGTAGGATATCATGTTGGCAATACACTTTCCGAAAGCGGTTCAGTAAGTAGAGGAATTTGTGTTGTTGACGAAAATAACTTCCTGAAAAATGTAGTCGAACGCACACATATAGAAGAAAAAGGAGGAAAAATTATTTATATTGATGAGAAAAACGAAGAAGTACCCATACCTGCCAATACTCCTGTTTCAATGAATATGTGGGGATTTACACCGGATTATTTTGAATATTCAGAAGAATATTTTAAAGAGTTTCTTGCAGAAAATGGACAGAAACTTAAATCGGAATTTTACATACCTTTAGCTGTAAACAACTTGATAGTATCAGGTAAAGCAACCTGTAAGGTGCTTGACACAACTTCCAAGTGGTTTGGGGTTACATATGCCGAGGATCGTCCGCAGGTTGTGCTCAAAATAAACGAATTAATTCGAAAAGGTGTATATCCTGAAAAACTTTTTTAAAACAATAAACTGATTTAAACATGACAAAGGTATTGGTTACCGGAGGTACCGGATATATAGGTTCACACACTGTAGTAGAACTGATTAATGAAGGTTTCGAAGTGATTATTGTTGATAATCTTTCTAATTCAAAAATTGAGGTACTGAACGGTATCGAAAAAATTACCGGTGTGCGTCCGGCATTTGAAAATATTGATTGCGTTGATTATGTTGCACTTGACCGTATGTTCGAAAAATACAAAGGTATCAGTGCAATTATCCATTTTGCAGCAAGTAAAGCAGTGGGCGAATCGGTTGAAAAACCATTGTTCTATTATCGGAACAATTTAGTTTCACTGATAAATTTATTGCAACTTATGCCGGTACATAATGTGAGAAATTTTGTTTTTTCTTCATCCTGTACAGTATATGGACAACCCGATATTTTGCCTGTAACCGAAGATGCTCCCATAAAAGTAGCACTTGCTCCCTATGGGAATACAAAACAAATTGGGGAAGAGATAATCCGAGATACTGCTCATGCAAATGCATTTTATCGTAGTATTATTCTCCGTTATTTTAACCCCATTGGGGCACATCCAAGTGCTGAAATAGGTGAATTACC
>CAZDSY010000256.1:0-2398 GCA_964508285.1 uncultured Paludibacter sp. | reverse complement strand
AAAAAGAATTGCAAAGATAATACAAATCGGGTGAAATATTGAAAGGTGTATCTGTAACGATTTAAAAATTGAGGAATAAATACTTCAAGTTTTTATGCATTTCTGTATAAAAAAACCTGTTTTCAGTTGAATGAAAACAGGCTATAAAATAAGGCAATGAATAAAATGTTCACGTTAGTTTAAAAAAGTTTCCAGCCAAGGGTAATTTGAAACGTGCTTGCCGGATCGAATTTTACATTTTCAATTTTAGTTTCGTACATGTTTCCAATTAAATTGTACCGAAAATCGAGTGCAAACATTAGTACATCTACCCCTGCACCAATTTCAAGTCCAAGATTAGCTTTTTTAACCTGAGCAGTTAAATTTTGCATGTCAAACTGTCCATCTTCGTTTGTAATTGTTGGAGTGGAACCGGCATTGAATCGTAATTTTGGTCCTGCAAATACTCTTAAGTTTGCAAGTTTCAGGTCTAAAAGTTTGAGACCAAAAATCAGTGGAATGTCAACTGTTTTTATGTCGGCTATAGAATCAAATGTAACATTACCAGTGGCTACATCCTTAAAGTTTAATTCCTTTTTTTCAAGTGAATACATCAGTGCAGGTTCAAAATACAGCTTTTTCATGAATACACGGGCAAAAACACCTGCCTGAAAATTATTCCACAATTCGTTTTGTACGGAACTCAGGTTGTACGTTCCATCGAAAACAGAACTGATATTATTTACTGACAAAGAAGAATTGTAACCGGCTCTGATTCCAAGATTGAATTGTGCTGTTGCCGGCAAAATAAGCAACAAAACCAATGTGAATACTGTTAATCGTTTCATAAAAATTGATATTAAAGTGTTATTTTATAATATATTATAACTCCCTGAAAAGTAAATATATGCTTGTAAAATTTTATTCTTTAATAAAATATGAAATTAAATACCTTAAACAAACCATACTAATAAATGTTTGATTGCACAAATGTAAATAACTTTATTTAATTATGTGTAATTACTTGTATAATATTTTGTTTGTTACTCCCCCAAAAAAATACATATCTTTGTGTTTTGAAAATAATTCAGTACTACAAATTTGAAAAATTATACATTTTACTCTATTCCATGTTATCACAAAAAAATCTATAATAATGAATTCTTCAGATTTAAATATTCAAACTACAAATATCGGGCAAAACTTTAAACGTGCTATTTTCCCCGGTTCATTCGATCCTTTTACCATAGGACATTATAGTATTGTACTACGAGGATTGCAAATATTTGATGAAATAGTTATTGGCATAGGAACAAATCAATCCAAAAAAACATTGTTTTCTGTCGATAAAAGACTTGATTTAATTCAGCAGGCTTTTAAAAATGAAACTCGTGTAAAAGTGATGGCATATAATAGTTTGACGATCGATTTTGCAAAATCGGTTGATGCACACTTTGCGCTAAGGGGATTGCGTTCAGTTGGCGATTTCGAATTTGAGCGAACCATTGCCGATACAAACCGTATTATTTCAGGACTCGAAACGGTGATATTATTTACTGAATCAGCTTATTCGCATATTTCATCAACCGTAGCACGCGAACTTATTTCGTTTGGCAAAGATATTTCAGAATTTTTGCCCCCGAATGTAAAAATTTAATTTTTATCCTGAAAATTTTTTTTTGTATGAACGACACATTTAATCTCCAACGCTTTGTTAATGCTCAAAACACTGTTTATACGCAAGTTTTAACAGAGCTGAAAAAAGGAGAAAAACAAACCCACTGGATATGGTTTATTTTTCCGCAATTAAAAGGACTTGGGAAAAGTCAACTATCTGATATTTACGGAATTTCAAGTATCGACGAAGCGCGTGCTTATCTTTCTCACATTGTTCTAGGAAGCCGGTATAATGAATGTCTGAAAATACTAATTGAAACTAACCACAGTAATCCCGTCAAAATATTCGGTCATACGGACAGTATGAAACTACAATCATCACTTACTCTTTTTTCGCATGCTGATGAACAAAATATATTTATTAAACAGGCATTAGATAAATTTTATTCAGGGATTTCTGATTATTCAACTGAAAAAATACTTGGTTTACTATAGAAATAATCACATAATTTTTTAACTTCTTTGTTCCTGCTAATTTGAATAAATATTTTACATTAATGTAGGGCATAATTTTTAAGCTTATTTTTTCAATATTACCTTTTAACTATAATAAGTCAATGAAGTTTTTTTTTAATTTTGTGGCTGTTTTTTTTGAAAAATAAAACACAAACCTGCTTATATCTTATTCATTATTATAACTAACCTAAATTCAATTGTAAATGTATTCATATTTCAAACGTATCCTTTTTCTGTTAATTATTGCATTTTATTTTTCTGTTTCAGGTTTTACAGCCAACAACAA
>CAZDSY010000255.1:0-2438 GCA_964508285.1 uncultured Paludibacter sp. | reverse complement strand
GACGAATTTGCTGATGAAGTTGATCAGTGGGTTATCGATGCATTTAAAGCTATTGGATGTGATACAGCACGTAGCGTTTTAGCAATTCCCCGACAGGAACTTATACGCCGTACCGACCTCGAAGAAGAAACTATCGATTATCTGATTGATATTCTGAAGGCTGAGTTTGAAGACGAAGAATAAAAAAATCAAATTGAAAAATTCTCATACAAAAGAGAATATAATTTTTTTAAAAAAGAAAATAAGATAAACACGTAATATATGTCCATAAGATTAAGTAAAGCCTGTAAAGATCTGAATGTAGGAATGACTACCGCCGTGGAATTTCTGGCAAAGAAAGGTCATAAAATTCCGGTTGATCCGAATCATAAAATCACGGATGAACAGTATTTTTTGCTTGCCAAGGAATTCAACAAAGACATGGCGCTTAAATTGGAGTCAGAAAAACTCAGTAATGAAAGGCACATGAAAGAAAAATCCGATTCTGTAGGACTTGAAGGCTACGTGTCGGCAAAAAAAACTTCCAAGAAAGTTGAGGAGATTCCAACGGTTGTTCCCGAAGATCAACTTCCACATATAAAACAGGTAGGAAAAATCGAACTGGATGAGAAACCCAAAGTCGTTGAGAAACCTTCAGTTGAACTTAAGAAAGAGGAAAAGTTTGAGAAACCTCATGATTTTAAGGCTGTAAAAACACAAGAAGCTAAACAAGAAGAACAAAAAAATATACCCCAAAAGCCAAAAGAAGAACAGAATGTTCATACGAAAGAAGAAAAACCTATAGAAACCGTAGTTAATTTAACTACTCAAAATACAACTCAAGAAAAAATAACTGAAGTTGTAAAGGAAATAAAAGAAGAAATAGAAACAAAAATTTCAATTCAAACTGAAGAAAAGCCTGAAATTTCGAAACCAATTATAAAAACTTCAGATAAACCTGAAAAGCCTGAAACTTTATTACACGAAAAAGATATTGATTTAATTTCGAATGAAACAGAGGAAGAGGAAATTGAAGATGAAATAGAGGAAGAAGAAATTTTCAGTGTCAAACGTCCGGTAATTGACAAAAAACCTGTTATTGTAGGTAGTATCGATTTGGATTTACTTAATCAGTCCACACGACCCAAACCTAAAACTAAGGAACAAAAGCGTAAGGAAAGAGAGGAAAAGCTTAGACTTCAACTGGAAGTTAAAAAAGTAGATGCAGATAAAACGGCTGATATTACCGAATCTAAAATTTCGTCGCTCCATAAAAAGAAAAAACGCGAACGTTTTACAAATCAGCGTGTTGATATTAATAAAGTAGGAAAAGAAACAACTGCTCCGGCAAAACCTACAAAGGCTGTACAAGGTAAACCACAAAAGGAAAAACTTAAAAAACCACTTAAACCTGTTATCGACGAAGAAGAAGTACAGCGTCAAATAAAAGAAACACTTGCACGGCTTGCAAGTGGTAATAAGAAAGGTAAGGGAGCTAAATATCGCCGCGATAAAAGAGAAATAATCAATGCCCGTTTACAAGAACAGGCAGAAAGGGAAGAAGCTGAACAGGGAATACTTAAACTTACTGAATTTGTTACAGTAAGTGAATTGGCTTCGATGATGAATGTCTCTGTAAATCAAGTAATTGCAACTTGCATGAGCATCGGCATGATGGTTTCTATCAATCAGCGACTTGATGCTGAAACAATTAATATTGTAGCCGAAGAATTTGGTTTTACAACACAATATGTAAGTCACGAGCTTGTTGAAGCGATTGTTGATGAACCCGATTCTGATGAAGAACTTCAACCACGTGCTCCGATTGTTACAGTTATGGGACACGTTGACCATGGTAAAACTTCGTTGCTCGACTATATACGAAAAACCAATGTAATAGCAGGAGAAGCAGGGGGAATAACCCAGCACATAGGTGCATACAATGTAAAACTCGAAAACGGACAGCGTATCACATTCCTTGATACACCAGGCCATGAGGCTTTTACAGCTATGCGTGCCCGTGGAGCCAAGGTGACAGATATTGTTATTATTATTGTTGCTGCCGATGATAATGTAATGCCTCAAACTATTGAAGCAATTAATCATGCTTCCGCAGCAAATGTTCCTATTGTTTTTGCTATTAACAAAGTTGACAAACCTGGTGCAAATCCTGAAAAAATTAAGGAAACACTTGCAAACATGAATTATCTTGTTGAAGAGTGGGGCGGAAAATATCAGTCACAGGATATTTCTGCAAAACAGGGAACCGGAGTTGCAGAATTGCTTGAAAAAGTGCTGCTTGAGGCTGAACTGCTCGAACTTAAAGCTAACCCTAACCGTAGAGCTGTTGGGTCGGTTATCGAATCATCGCTCGATAAGGGAAGAGGATTTATTTCGACTGTTCTTGTTGCCAACGGTACACTTCGCAAGGGAGATGTGGTGCTTGCCGGAATTCATTA
>CAZDSY010000254.1:0-2463 GCA_964508285.1 uncultured Paludibacter sp. | reverse complement strand
AATGCGATGCAGTTTGATAAAACCACATTCCCGCGCCCTGAAGCATTGGTTGATAGCATCCATAAAATGAACGGGAAACTTATGATTGTTGCCTGGCCCGGATTTGGTCCGTTGACAAATCAGTATAAAGAATTTAAAGAAAAAAATATGCTGATAAATTTCGACACTTGGCCTCCGAAATCGGGCACTACGCCTTATGATGTGTATAATCCGGAAGCCAGAAATATTTACTGGGATTATCTGAATAAAGGCGTTTTCTCAAAAAACACTGACGGATGGTGGCTCGATTCTACCGAACCTGACCATATAAATGTAAAACCAGCCGATTTCGATCAGCCAACTTATCTTGGTTCGTATAATTCGGTTGTCAATGCCTTTCCATTGCAGCATATAAAGGGTGTTTACGAAAATCAGCGGAAAACAACTTCCGATAAACGCGTATTTATTCTTACCCGTTCGGCTTTTGCAGGTCAGCAACGTTATGGCGCAAATTCGTGGTCGGGCGATGTGGTATCGACATGGGAAACGCTGCAAAATCAGGTGCCGGCAGCACTTAACTTTTCTATGAGCGGATTGCCTTACTGGAATGCCGATATTGGTGGCTTTTTCCTCTGGCGATACAATGGAGGAAATGCGCTCAAATTGAAATCATATCATGAATTGTATATGCGGTGGTTGCAATTTGGGACTTTTACACCCATGATGCGCTCGCACGGAACGGATGCCCCGCGCGAAATTTATCAGTTTGGGAAACGCGGTGAGCAAACTTTCGATGTGATAGAAAAATATATTCAGCTAAGATATAAATTATTACCTTATATTTATTCCACATCGTGGCAGGTGAGCGCCAATGCAGGTACTTTTATGCGTCCATTAGTTATGGATTTTACCAACGACAGAAAAGTATTTGATATTACCGATCAATATATGTTTGGTGCATCAATCATGGTTGCACCTGTATTGAAATCGATGTATGTTAGTAAAGTTGATGGTAAAGAAATTGAAAGCTATGCTGATATTAAAATTCGCGAGGTCTATTTACCTGAAGGTTGTGAGTGGTACGATTTCTGGACCGGTGAAAAACTAAATGGCGGACAAAAAATCCAAAAATCAGCGCCTATTGATGTTGCACCTTTGTTTGTGAAATCAGGTTCAATTTTACCTTTTGGCCCTGCGGTTCAATATTCAACCGAAAAGAAATGGGATAAACTCGAAATTAGATTGTACCGTGGCTCTGATGGACAATTCACACTTTACGAAGATGAATTTGATAATTACAATTACGAAAAAAATATGTTTTCGACTATTGATTTTTGTTGGAACGAAAAAGAAAACACGCTTAGTATTGGCGAAAGAAAAGGAAAATATCAAGGTATGTTAACTTCTCGTACATTTAATATTGTGCTTGTAAATAATTCAAATGGTATTGGCGATAAGACAAGTGTGAAAATTAATCGCGCGGTAAAATATTCGGGCAAAGCACTGAAAATAAAATTCTAAAAGATAAATTTAATAACATCACATTAAAATGAAAATTCGGAAAATTTTGCAACTCATTAGTGTAACTGTTTTAAGTTTCACATTCGGGTTACCAGTGCAGGCTCAGAAAAATCAAAAATACGATGCATATTTATTTACTTATTTCACCGGAAATAGGGTTGTAGAAGAACAAATACGTTTTGCGTTAAGTCTTGATGGACTGAAATTTACAGCATTGAACAATGATGAGCCTATAATAAAATCAGCCGATATTAGTCGCACAGGGGGCGTTCGCGATCCGCATATTTTGCGCTGCGAGGATGGCAAAACCTTTTATATGGTTGTAACCGACATGACTTCTAATAAAGGTTGGGATTCAAATCGCGGAATGGTTCTGCTTAAATCTGTGGATTTGATTAACTGGACATCGACTACCGTTCATATTCCTGAAGTTTTTCCGGAATTTGCCGATGTTGACAGAGTTTGGGCGCCTCAAACTATTTACGACCCTGATGCGGGAAAGTATATGGTTTACTTTTCGATGAAGCGTAAAGGTCCGGGAAATGCCGATATTATCTATTATTCGTACGCCAACAAAGATTTTACCGCTCTTGAAACTACACCAAAACAGCTTTTCTTTCATCCCGAAGGAAAATCCTGCATCGATGGTGATATCGTTTTTCATCAAGGTAAATATCACATGTTCTTCAAAACCGAAGGACATGGAAATGGACTTAAAAAGGCTCTTGCCGATAAACTAACCGGCAAATGGGAAATGATTGACAAATATTATCAGCAAACCACCAATGCCGTTGAAGGTTCGGGATTGTTTAAACTCAATAATTCGAATGATTGGATTTTGATGTACGATGTGTATATGAACGGACGGTATGAGTTTTGCCGCAGCTCCGATTTGGAAAATTTCAGCTTGATAAAAGATGAAATTACGATGGATTTCCATCCGCGACATGGAACTGTGCTGCC
>CAZDSY010000253.1:0-2546 GCA_964508285.1 uncultured Paludibacter sp. | reverse complement strand
CGTTAGCAGCAAGCCGAAAAAAAGACCGATATGGACACAAGTTAGTAAAACTAAAAATTTTTTATACGTGAAGTACAGTAACGAACAAAAGACTTGAATACGGAAGACTATGAGGCGTATTTATCTAAAATGAAAAATATTTGGAGTATAGATTAACCTTGTACTCATGCAAACTAAGGTTTATAAATAAAACAAAGTAACAAAACACAAATTCAATATGAAAAAAATATTTTACACATTTGTGACTATTATTACATCAATAATACTATCTGCATGTTCTAACGACTTAAATGATATTACGAGTACTGAGATGCTTGATGTAAGCAAACAAAAAAACACTGTCAGTTACACTGTTCCATTAGAAAAGGCTATCTCAGAACTTGAAAATGTATTAACAACTATTGACCAGCAGTCAAACAATATCAACGGATATCATTCTATAAAAAAGATAAGAGAAATTGCAAAAATCGAGGTCGTCTACAGAGGTATATTTAACAATATTTCATCTCAAAAAGGTATGCAAAAAATACTCGCTCAAAAAGATAGTTTACTTTATGTTGTAGATTTTGCTAACAATGAAGGAAGTGCAGTTTTAGCAGCCGACAGTAGAATACCAGAAACTGTTTTAGCAATTACTGAAGAAGGCAGTATTACAGATGAAATTTATCCGCTTTACGAAGAAGGTGTAGACTATGGAGACCAGTGTTTACAAAATTTCAGCTTATATAATCAAGCTGAGAATGACTACTATGTGGGCAAATTGACACCAGTTGCATTAGAATATTGTTACGATTATGCAGTTGATTGTATTGGAGGTAGTAGTACTGCAAACAATACAGTTGTAAACACAGTGACAAGCTCATGGAATATTAATGAAAAAATTACTCCAAAATTAAGAACTGTATGGCATCAATATTCGCCTTTTAATGATGCAGTTCCTTTAACCCGCTGGACTATGTTCAATAGCTATAAGAGAGGACCAGCAGGGTGCGTGGCGATAGCTGTTGCCCAAATTTTTGCTTATCATGAATATCCAAAAAACTTGACTTGTAATGAGTATCTAATAAATTGGACCGGAATAAAGGATATTTGTAATACATCTAACAGGTTTGCAAATGGAACTACTTATGACAGAAATGCTGTCGCCCAACTCGTCTCAAGCATTGGTCGATGGTGTGATATGATTTATACTCCTAGCTGGGCTTTTGCGCTGCCACGTAAAGCCCGTGATTGTATGAGTACTTTTGGCTATCAAAATGTAGTTCGTGATTACGGATATAGTGAAACAAAAGTTCTTAATATGTTACATAATGATAATCCAGTCTTTATTGCCGCTATCTCAGGTATTTTGGGTGGTCATGCTTGGGTAATTGATGGTTTTATAGATAGAAGTCGTTCGAAAAAGGGTTACAATTCTGTAGGTACTTTAGTAAGTACAACAACAGAAACACAACGCTTAATGCATTGCAATTTTGGGTTTCAAGGTGAAGCTAATGGTTATTATACATCTGGAATATTTAACACAAAAATTGGTTCTGTTGATAGAGAATCCTATGAAACAGGTTGGGGAAAGACCTCAGACAGCAAATTTGATTGGGCATTTCATATTATAACTTACAATAATCCAAACAAATAACACTATGCGAAATTCAATATTAGTCATTCTCTTTCCTTTAGCAATATTACAGAGTTGTGATGTTGTTGATTCTTTTACATTTAGGTCGTATGTAAACACCTATTACAAATACAACGACATATCACTCATTATAACTGATTCGGGGAACATTGCTATAAATGGAGCGACATTTGATAAACAATATACATGGAAATCAAAAGGGCGTGATAAGGAAATTTATGATAGTTTATGTATTTTGCATAACGACATGAGTTACAATAAGAAAAGAGATTATATTGTTGGTACAGATTGGGGGCATTGTAATGTTTTTGATATTAATCATATTATTATTAGAAGCAATGCAGCCTATGACAATCAACATCCCTCTGGGGCTTCATTGAATGATATCGTACGTTTCATTTCTGTTTCTCCACAGAAATTTATTGAAAGTAATTATTCACTCACTTTTGATTGGGATTTAAATATGCCAAATAGCTTTAAAAAAGAACGGAATATGGCAAATTTCAGAAACAACAAGGAAGCTATTAATTTTTACCCTATAGACAAAAAACTTTCGGAAATAGGTGCAAATGAATTAAGGCTATTAATGCCAGAGCAAATAGGATATCTTATATTTGAATCAAATCCAACATTAGAGAAAAAACATAAATTTTCAATAACTTTCGAGTTAAGTAATGATAAAACAATCATTAAGTCAATAGACAAAACATTTAATTGATAATAGAATATATAATCTAATATCGTATTCAAATTCTTTTATAATCGCCCAAAAAGCAAAAAAAAGCCACAGCAAGTGAGTGTTTGTTTTCAAAAGTCTTGCAGTGGCTTTTATAGCTTTTTGATAATAGGCAGAGCAGTCACAGTACATTGTTTTTTGCTGATTATGGAAGTAAGAAAAAATTTTGAAAGA
>CAZDSY010000252.1:0-2550 GCA_964508285.1 uncultured Paludibacter sp. | reverse complement strand
GCCCAAGCCCAACCAATGGTAAATTTCTGATAGCGAAGCATGTCGAGTACACCTACTTCAGGAATTGCCACCGCAAATAAATCGGGACGCTGTGTCATGCAAGCACCAATGAGCAAGCCTCCGTTCGAACCGCCATGAATTGCTATTTTTTTTGCAGAAGTGTATTTCTTATCAATCAAAAATTCTGCAGCAGCTATAAAATCGTCGAACACATTTTGTTTCTGAAGTTTAGTGCCGGCTTTGTGCCACGATTCGCCATATTCGCCACCACCGCGAATATTTGCAACGGCATAAATACCACCCTGATCTAAAAACGGAATTCTTGTTATGCTAAACGAAGGATTTAGGCTGATATTAAAACCACCGTAACCATAGAGCATCAAAGGATTTTTCCTGTTCTTTTTTGTGCCGATTTTGTAGGTTATAAACATAGGTACTTTAGTACCATCTTTGCTATGATAAAATACCTGTTCGGTAATGTAATCTTCAGGGTTGAATTTTACATCGGAACTTTTGAATATTTCGGCTTTATTTTGGGCTACGTCGTAGCGGTAAATAGTTGGAGGAAAAGTAAAAGATGTAAAAGTATAAAATGCTTCATCTTCATCAACATTTCCCGAGAAACCGCTGAGAGTTCCAATGGTTGGAATTTTCACTTCATGAAGAAAGTTTCCGTTCATATCATAAACGTAGGCTCTACTCGTTGCATTTTGCAAGTAATGCCCGATAAGTTTTCCCCCAATAATATCAACGCTTTCCAAAACATTTTCTGTTTCAGCTAATATTGTTTTCCAATTTTCACGACCTGGTTTAAGTGGGTCAATTTCTATCAAGCGTTTTTTAAGGGCTTCGTTATTGGTCAGTACATAAATTTTTCCATTCAAGTGTCCAATGACCGTATAATCATTTTCAAAACCTTTATCTATCGTATCTAATTTTGAATTTGGTTTTGTTAAATCTCTAAAATAGAGAGAATTACCCGAAGTAGATTCAGTCTCGGTGATAAAGAGCATTTTTTCATCTTCGGAAACTGTTGCTGCACAATTGCGCAAAGGATAATCCGGATTTTCAAATATAAGTTTATCCTGTTGTTGCGATTCACCGATTTTATGAAAGAAAATTTTATGAAATTCATTTTTTGATGAAAGTTCACTTCCCTTTTTGGGAGCATCATAAGCACTATAGTAAAATCCGTTACCCTGCCATGCAATGCCCGAAAATTTTACCCATTTTATCACATCGGGAAGTAATTTTTTGTCGGCTAAGTTCATTACATAAATTTCATTCCAGTCTGATCCGCTTTTCGATATGCTGTAAGCCATATATTTTCCATCATTCGAAAAGGATATTTGTGAAAGCGCTACTGTTCCATCAGCCGATAATTTATTTGGATCGAGCAAAACTTCAGGTTCAGCATCGAGCGATTTCATTCGGTAAAGTACACTTTGATTTTGAAGTCCGTCATTTTTAAAATAATAATAAATACCTTTTTTCTTAAATGGAGAACTGAATTTCGGATAATTCATTAACGCAGTCATACGTTCTTTTAATTGGTTACGGAACTGAATCTTCTCAAGATAACCAAAAGTAACAGCATTCTGTGCTTTTACCCATGCTTCGGTAGCGGCAGATGTGTCGTTTTCGAGCCAGCGGTAAGGATCGGCAACTTTGGTTCCGAAATAAGTATCAATAACATCATCTTTTTTAGTTTCGGGATACTTTATTTTTGTATCGCCGGAACAAGCAGCATTTAACATCATAAGTAGTGCGATAGGAATTATTTTTTTCATATTGTGAAATTTATTGTGATTGTTTTTTTGTCTGTTTCTTTTTAATTTATTTGATGAACTTGTAACTCGTAGCTCTCAACTATTTCAACGCCTGATAAACCAAATTATGAAACAAAACTTTTAAATCAAAACCCACATTGTTGGGTTCAACATTTACATAAAAGAGCAAAATTAGTTCTTCTGCAGGATCAATAACATAATCTGTTCCGTACCATCCGCCCCAACGTAAAGCACCTTGCGAAATTATCGAACGATAAGAATATTGTGATCTGAAATCATCGAAAGCAAGTCCGAAGCCAATTTCTCCCCGCAAATCGCCAACAGCATTTTTAGCCATCATTTCCACGGTTTTTCGTCCGAGAATTCTATGCCCGTTAAACGCACCTTTATTCAAAATCATTTGGCAAAACTTTGCGTAATCTTCAATGGTTCCATTCAGTCCTGCACCTGTACTATGAAATTTTTTTGCTCCCGCGTAAGGCAATGTTTGGAAAAGTCCATTATTTTTTTCGTTACGTATGAGTTTTGCTTCCGGATTTCGTTTTTCGTAAAGTGTTACAATTCTGTCCTTTTTATTTTCAGGCACATAAAAATAAGTGTCGTTCATACCTAAGGGTTCGAAAATGCGCGTTTTAAAGAACTCATCAACCGGCATTTTTGAAATGACTTCTATCAGATATCCAAGTATATCCAAACTCATACCATACGTAAATTTATCGCCGGGGTCGTGTTCAAGCGGGCATGATGCAACACGTTTTAT
>CAZDSY010000251.1:0-2559 GCA_964508285.1 uncultured Paludibacter sp. | reverse complement strand
CCGGATAAACTTCCTACGATGTTTGGGTCTTGCACCTTTGCATACAAATTACCAACAAACGTTCTCCGTGCAATATGTGAACTTGCAACCTCGTTAATTGGCCGTTGTTCGTCTTTTCTTGTAATAGTGTTTAATACTGTTACTTTGCGTGTAAGTCCTGCAATAAGAAACATTTCCTTAATTGCAAGATTGTAGTTTACTTCTGAAATAAAAGGTAGTAATTTTTTACGGCCTGCATACCGTTTAATAATTTCCTTTGCTGTTGCGGTTAACGGCACCCGGACTGTTCGGGGGTGTTTATCTTTTGTTTTTCCTGCAATATATTCTAAAAATCCATCTATTATATTTGCCGGGGTTAACCGCATTAAATCGCCCACACGGCACCCGACAAGACATTGAAATATAAATATGTCCCTTTGTACTGCTAATTCTTTTCGGTGCTTAAAATCGAATTTAAACAGGTGGTTTCGCTCATCGATTGTCAAATAATAAGGGGTTCCGTATTCCTCTGAAGTAATTTTGAATTTAACAAAGGGGTTTTTGTCGGTAAATTCATTTTCTTTTGCCCAAATAAAGAAACTGCGTAATTTGTTTAACAGTCCTGCAACGGTGTTAATACCTCTTTGTTTTTGTTTATCTATTAAGGTGTGTTCAATTTGTAAATAATGTTCGAATGTATGCAAATCTATATCGAACGAAACAGGCTGTTTTGTGTGTGCTTCATAGCGTTCTAAACATCGTTTGAGTACTAAATAATGTTCGTGCCGGTTTTTACTTAATTTGCGGACTTGCAAAAACTTATCGAACAAAGTATAAAAGTTATCAGTTTCAACCGCTGTTATTTTTTCCTTTTTACCTGCAACGTTTCGAAGTACTTTTAATAATTCTTCAATTGTGCCGTTGGGATTTGAAGCTGCCCACGTGTCAACCGTTCCACGAATAGCATTTAATCTAAGGTTTACAGTAGTTGAAGTTTGCCCGGACTTGTTAACCTGATTTTTTTTCATTAGTTGTTTTTCGATGTCCCATTGCACTAAATCGCATCGAAAACCGGTATTAAAAACTGAAACACGTTTTTTGTCGAAAAAGATATGTAATTGCAGCGGAACGTTTTTTTCTATTCCTTTGCGCTTTTCGGGGTAAATCTTTGAACTTGCAATCATGATTATTCTTGTATGTAAACTCTGTATGTAACTGCAAATTTACATACAAAAAACGATATAATCTAATTAAATTCAATTTATTTTATTTATCTTTGCAAAGTATTTATAATTGATATTCAGTTGATTATAATTTTTTGTTTAAACAGCTAAAATAATCTGATTTAATAATTTGTGTTTCTGCCGTGGTCACAAACTGATTTTTAATTACTTGTAATTCAGTATTTTATAAAGTTTACATACGTATTTACATACAATTGTAAGCTTTTTTTTGTGTCGTTATCATACCTTTTTTTAATAAAGTAACCGCAACAAAATTAATTGAAGCGGTTTTTTTCTGCTTATAAGTCAATTTCTCAAAAACTAAAAAAAATCTTTGTGCCGATGAAATAGATAAACTATTTCTTTAGCGCAAATCAGGGGGGTGGGTTAATTATTTAATTCCGTTAATTCTAAGGGTTTTGCATATTCATTACAATTATTACTTTGAATTTCATTAAAAAAACTCTTCATTCCTGGTAAATTAATAATAATTTTGGGTTCGGGTTCGCTTTCAATCAATTCATTTTCTACTTTTTGCGGTATGATATATTTTAACATACGTTCGTACAGTGTTACTCTTTCACGTGGTTCTAATTGTGCAAAGTCTTTTTGTATCTGATTGAAGTTACTTTCAATAAACATACGTACTTTTTCTTTCATGTCCGCAGTTATTTTGTTTGGTGTTCCTGCCGGTCTTCCGTTCGGGTTTCCTGTTTGCCCTTTTTTTTGTGCCATAGCTGTATGTTTTTGAATGTTGTTTACATATTGTATGCAAATATAGACAAAATCAATTATAGTTGTATTTTTATCGTGTATATCTTTCAGTAGTGCCATTATTTGTTATTAAATATACAAACATATTGTTTTTAATTTGAGTGCCTTAAATCGCTTTATATTGTCCTTTCTGTTTAGGCATTAATGTTTGTTTTCAACTCATATTTTTCAAACAACAAACATTGATTTTTTTTTATCAATGTCGAATTATTGAAATATTTATTCATACATTAATTGAAGATATTAATTCAAGAAATTAATTAATACATTATTTAAGCTGCTGTACTTTTGTTGTAGTGCTGAAGTACAATTGATGTACTACTGTTGTGTTCATTGCTGTTATACTAAATAATCATTGTTTTGTTTTGTATTTTTAATAATTTATATATCAATAAAATAAGGGGCTTGCAAGGGGCTTGCAAGGGGCTTAAATAATGTTTTGTTTAAACACTTGTTCAAACACTTGTTCACTTGCAATGGCTTACATGGTGCTTGAATTTATTTTAATTAATACTTTTTCTTTAATTGCTTTTTCTTTTGCTTTCAGTGCCTGAAGTTTGTTTTTTTTCTTTTTCCTTTCTGC
>CAZDSY010000250.1:0-2616 GCA_964508285.1 uncultured Paludibacter sp. | reverse complement strand
AAAACTAATTTTTAAACTAAATAAAAATGATTAAAGTAGGTATTAATGGTTTTGGTCGCATCGGACGTTTGGTTTTCCGTGCTGCACAACAAAGAAATGATATCGAGATAGTTGGAATCAACGACTTGATAAGTGTTGAATACATGTCATACATGTTACGTTATGACACCATTCACGGTCAGTTCAAAGGTACTGTAGAGGTAAAAGATGGTCAGTTGGTAGTTAATGGTAAAACCATTCGTGTAACTGCTGAAAAAGATCCTGCTAACCTGAAATGGGATGAAGTTGGTGCCGAATATGTGGTAGAATCTACCGGACTTTTCCTGACAAAAGAAACTGCTGAAGCACACATTAAAGCAGGTGCAAAACGTGTTGTTATGTCTGCTCCTTCGAAAGACGATACTCCAATGTTTGTTTGTGGAGTTAATACTGATACTTACGCAGGTCAGCCGATTGTATCAAACGCATCGTGTACTACAAACTGTTTAGCTCCTATTGCTAAAGTAATTAACGATAAATTTGGTATGGTAGAAGGCTTGATGACAACTGTACATGCTACAACTGCAACTCAGAAAACAGTTGACGGACCTTCCGCTAAAGACTGGAGAGGTGGTCGTGCTGCTGCCGGCAATATTATTCCTTCATCAACCGGTGCAGCAAAAGCTGTAGGTAAAGTTATTCCTTCATTGAATAAAAAACTTACCGGAATGGCATTTCGTGTTCCTACACTCGACGTTTCAGTGGTTGATTTAACTTGTACACTTGCTAAATCGGCTACCTACGAAGAAATTTGTGCAGCTATGAAAGAAGCTTCAGAAACATATCTGAAAGGTATTCTTGGTTATACTGACGAAGAAGTTGTATCGTCTGACTTCATTGGAGATTCTCGTACTTCTATTTTCGATGCTAAAGCAGGTATAGCTTTAACTGACAAATTTGTTAAAGTTGTTAGCTGGTACGATAATGAGTGGGGTTATTCATGCAAAGTTCTTGACCTGATAGCTCACATGAATACAGTAAAATAATTATCGCGAAATAAAATTTTAAATAAAATCCCCTGAAATTTATTTTTCAGGGGATTTTTTTACGATTTTAATATCAAGTAAACAAATTTTATATATTTTTGTTATTTTATTTATAAGCATTTTTCTTTTTCAAAAATTTTCTAATTATCATTTTCAGTTCCTTTATCCTCATTTTTATTTTATTTATCGAAAAACATCTAATATTAATTTCAAAAATGAAAAAATTTACACTTTTATTAATTGTCTTTTTGTTAATTGCTTGGAGTGTCGATGCAAAAATCAGAACTCAGAATGAAGCAAGAGAACTTGCCGGTACTTTTTTACAAAAAAGTAAATCATCACAGATGAAAGCGCCATCTGTAATCAGCCGTATTGAATTAAGTTATTTATGTTCGGTAAGTGAAAATAATATTGCGGAAAATAATTTGCCACTATATTATGTTTACAAAATTGGCGAAAATGAAGGATTCGTAATCGTTTCTGCCGATGAAAGAGCTATTCCGATACTTGGATATGCCGACAGTGGTAGTTTTAATATAAATAACATTCCGGATAATTTCAGAAATTGGCTTAATTTTTATGCAAAAGAACTCACTTTTCTCAGTAAAAAACCTGAAATTACCATTGACGCAATTCCTCAAACACTCCAAAAAAATGATATTGCTGTAAAAACACCAAAAGTTATTAACGCCGGAGTAGCACCATTGCTTGGAGGAATCAAATGGAACCAAAATTCCCCTTATAACGATATGTGCCCGCTTTTACCTCCAGCTAATGAAACAAGAGCTGCTTCGGGATGTGTTGCGACAGCAATGGCACAAATTATGAAATATTATCAGTGGCCTGTTAACGGTACCAGTTCTAATTCGTACACCACCGACTCTCTTAAAATACCCGTTAGCGTTGATTTTTCTGCGACAACATATGATTGGGCAAATATGACTGATACATACAGTTCGTCGAGTACACAGGCTCAGAAAGATGCAGTGGCAACATTAATGTATCATTGCGGAGCTGCTACAAACATGGATTATAATACCGAAAGTGGAACATCTATGAATGCAGCAGCTTATGCATTGAAAAACTTTTTTGGTTACGATGCAAATCTGCAATTGAACACGAGAGATTTTTATACACGAGCAGAATGGATTGCATTGTTAAAATCAGAAATTGATGCTTCAAGACCGGTACTTTATTCTGGATCTTCTCAAACTTCAGGTCATGCGTTTGTATGCGATGGTTATGATAATGATGATTATTTCCACTTTAACTGGGGATGGGGTGGCTTATCGAACGGATTTTTTGCAATCACATCACTGAATCCAGGTGATGTGGGCATTGGAGGTGGCGATGGTAAAGGTTATAATTCCTATCAATCTATATTAAAAGGTATTCAGAAACCCAATCCGTCATCGGTTGAAAGTTTTGTATTATATACCGACACTCTTCTGAAAAGTTCAGTAGAATCCACTACAAGACACGGAAATTTTGATATAACGCTGACTAATTTATATAATTACGGAGTAAATACATTTAATGGTTCTATTGGCTTAGCTTTGTATAATACTTCGGGTTTGGTTAATGTTATCCA
>CAZDSY010000249.1:0-2662 GCA_964508285.1 uncultured Paludibacter sp. | reverse complement strand
CAAGAAGTTGGATTTTGGGATATGTTTTTCTATGGACTGTTGGCAGTTTTGCCCATAATTATTGTTTCGTACGTTGTAGGGCTTGGCATTGAATTTATTGTTGCTCAAATAAAAGGACACGAAATTCAGGAGGGTTTCCTTGTTACAGGATTTCTTATTCCTTTGATTGTTCCGGTAGATACTCCGTTGTGGATGATAGCAGTAGCAACAGCCTTTGCAGTAATTTTCGCGAAAGAAGTTTTTGGCGGTACAGGTATGAATATTTTCAATGTTGCACTTGTAACCCGTGCATTTCTCTTTTTCGCCTATCCAACTTACATGTCGGGCGATAAAGTATGGATTCGCACCAGCGATACTTTTGGTTTGGGTGCAGGCAAAGTAGTGGATGCTTTTTCGGGTGCAACACCGCTCGGACAGGTTGCCACTGCAACAACTTCCAACATTCAAATCGAAAATATCTTACGTGAGCCAATAAGCTTTATTGATGGATTTATTGGTTTAATTCCCGGCTCTATTGGTGAAACTTCTACAATCGCAATACTACTTGGAGCATTATTACTGCTTGTTACACGTGTTGCAAGCTGGAAAACAATGTTTTCGGTATTTGCCGGAGGTGCGCTCATGGCATGGGTTTTCAATATGATAGGTCCTGATACGGCTGCAGCCAAGTTCCCATGGTATAATCATTTGGTATTTGGAGGATTTGCATTTGGTGCCGTGTTTATGGCAACTGACCCGGTAACTTCAGCACGTACCGAAACTGGCAAATGGATATACGGAGTTTTAATCGGAGTTTTGGCAATTGTCATTCGCGTACTCAATCCTGGTTATCCCGAAGGTATGATGCTTGCCATTTTGCTTATGAATATATTTGCCCCGCTTATCGATTATTACGTAGTGGATGCAAACATCAAACGTCGTCTGAAGCGCGCCAAAACAAACTAAAAAACGGAGGATAAACGATGAATACAAATAAGAATAGTTATACTTTGATATACGCTATTGTAATGGTAGTGGTTGTGGCGCTTTTACTTGCGCTTGTATCGGGCGGTCTGAAAGATATTCAGAATAATAATGTGAAACTTGATAAGAAAAAACAGATATTGAGTTCGCTGAATATTCAACTTGATGGTCAGGATGCAAATGCACTTTATGAAAAACATATTGTAAAAGAAATCGTGTTGAATAACAAGGGAGAAGTTATTTCCGAAAAAATGGGAGATGCTTTTGTTATTGATGTGATTAAAGAAAATGCTAAACCAGAAGATAAAAGACAGTTACCACTTTATATAGCCGAAGTCGATGGACAAACCAAATATATTATCACCATGCGTGGTGCAGGTCTATGGGGTCCAATTTGGGGTTATATTGCTCTAAACGAAGATAAAAACACTGTATATGGAACATATTTTTCACATGCCAGCGAAACACCGGGTCTCGGAGCAGAAATTGCACAAACAGCATTTCAGAAAAAATTTATTGGAAAACACATTCTGAATGATGCCCGTGATTTTGTTTCGATAGCAGTTGTGAAACCCGGGCACATAGCCGAAGGCAAGGATTATATAGATGGAATTTCAGGTGGAACTATAACAAGTAAAGGTGTGGAAAACATGCTTTTAAATAGTATCGGACAGTATAAACCTTATTTAAAAAACTAATGGAGGAACCGAAGAATGAGTAAATTATTTTCAGAAAAGACAAAGCAGGTTTTCTTAGGTCCGCTAAGTAAAAATAACCCGATTACAGTACAGGTTTTAGGTATTTGTTCAGCGCTTGCTGTTACCGCCAAACTTGAACCTGCAATAGTTATGGGTGTGTCTGTAACAATAATTGTAGCTTTTGCAAATGTGATTATTTCATTACTAAGAAATACAATACCAAACCGCATCCGAATAATTGTTCAATTAGTAGTGGTAGCAGCTTTGGTTACAATAGTTAGCGAAATACTTAAAGCATTTGCTTATGATGTGAGCGTACAACTTTCAGTTTATATTGGACTGATTATTACAAACTGTATTTTAATGGGTCGTCTGGAAGCATTTGCTATGGGCAATAAACCGTGGGAGTCGTTTATCGATGGTTTAGGTAACGGCTTTGGATATGCATGGATTTTAGTCGTGGTGGCTTTCTTCCGTGAACTTTTGGGTTCGGGTACTTTACTTGGTATGAGAGTAATTCCCAAAGCATTATATGATGCAGGTTACACTAATAATGGCTTGATGATTTTACCGCCAATGGCACTTATATTAGTGGCATGTATTATTTGGGTACACAGGTCAAGAAACAAAGAATTACAGGAAAAATAAATAGTAAACAAGGAAACGAGGAAACAAGGGAATAAGGGAATAAAGAGTTGCGAAATTTAAACAACATATTCGCCATCCTGCTTCTCGTTTACTTATTAAAATTATAATATGGAAAACTTAGCCAGTATATTTGTAAAGTCGATATTTGTCGACAATATGATTTTTGCATATTTCCTTGGAATGTGTTCGTATCTCGCTGTTTCGAAAAATGTTAAAACATCTATGGGTCTCGGGCTTGCAGTAATTTTTGTTTTGGGCATCACTCTTCCGGTGAACTACCTGCTCGAGAATTATGTACTTAAAGAAGGTGCTTTGGCGTGGTTGAGCCCTGACTTGGCTTCGCTCGATTTAAG
>CAZDSY010000248.1:0-2685 GCA_964508285.1 uncultured Paludibacter sp. | reverse complement strand
ATTACTTCCATATTAAATAATGTGCTAATTTGAAAATATGCTAATGTGCTAATGAGAATCAAGAGCCAAGAACCAAGATTCAAGATATGGTTGGTTTAAAGCTAAAGACTCTTTTTTACGAATTAATTTATCATGAATGGTATTCTAATGCCCGTATAATCCAACCATAGAGGTATTTTTTGTTTGCTGGACGTTTTTTGATAATTGAAATGTAGTGGGTTATTTTGGAAACGGTGAAAGCCGGTTGAAAATAACCGAAGTCCAATGAATTGAGCTTTTGTAGTGTCTTTTCACCAACAATACCATCTACTTTTGTTCCAATAATTGATTGGGTTAGCTGAACACTTTTGTTGATTCCGGCATTTACAGCAAAATCGAAGATTGAATCGGCTGTAACTTGATTGGCAATTAAATCAGCTTTCAATGGTAACCAAAATTCATAGAGATAAAAAAGTTCGACTTGCTTTTCCAAATCGGCATTGTTTGCCAAACTGAAAGGGAAATTGGGTTTGATTTTATACTGATCAATAACGGACCAGCCTTTCCAATTACCGTGGTTTGCGCGTGAAATACCTCTATAGGTTTCCTTGCCTGAATCATCAGGATCGTTGACATATTCGCCTTCATGGGCGAGTGTCTTTTGAAGTGAGATTTTGAATTCTGCCATTTTTTTAGATTTTAGAACCAAGAGCCAAGATATTAGACTCAAAAGTTATAATTAATAATAGGCAAAATTGGGAAGAATGAAAAATATAAAAACACAAGTTGGGAGAAGTTTTTTTTCGATTATGCTTGAGAAAATGGTATGGAAAGGATTTTTCAATAGATTTTTTTTCTAAATTTGGAAATGAACTTGGGAAATACAACCTATAATTGCCCCTAAATCCCCTAAAGGGGAATTCGGAAATACAAAAGCCTGATTAAGCTATTTAAAAAGAAGATTTAATAAATTGAACGACAGTAAATATACATATAAAAGAAATTCCCAAACTTGGGAAAAGCTTGGGAACAATTGAAATCTGTTTTAATTGAATTATTTCTTCAAATAAGCTGATATTCAGCCTGTAAAATGCCATTTTCGAAAGATTGTTTTTTAGCTAGTACCCATTTGGATTCTCCCTTGTACTTGGGAAACAAGGGAATTCCGTCACCAAGCATGACAGGTAGATAATTTATAATCATTTTATCAATCAGTTTATACCTTAAAAGAGAAGCGGTTAAAATACCTCCACCCATCAACCAAATATTTCTGCCTTCAAGCTCTTTGAGCTTTCTGATTTCGTTTATAGCATTCTCTTTTATGAAGCGTACTTCGTTATGAAGTCCCAGCGATTTTTGAGAAACCACATATATTTCTTTATCCTTAAATGGCATATCGATATCTATACATGACAATTCGTAATAGGTATTTCTGCCCATGATGACCGTGTCAATTGAATTATAAAACATATTCTTTCCGTAATCTTCCCGTTCCGTATTTGAAATTGTAGTCAGCATATCAAATCCTCCATAAATTGGAGCCAAATAGCCATCCAACGAAACGGCAGTGTATAATATTAGTTCTCTCATGCTTGTAAAGTTAGTGATTTGTATAAAAAAAACGTGGACTTATAACTGTTCTTCACGAGGCATCGGCATACCTACAGACGAAACAGAAAAAGCCCACGCATACTTTAAGCATGCATGAACATTCTGCTTTTAGTCTCGTCTGTATTTTTGAAAATTGCCGATTTTCGTGAGAGACGTTCAGCGAACGTTATGTCAGAATCTTAGTTTTATTTCAATATTTATCCTTATATATTCTTTTTTTTAGTCTATTATTCCTTTTTTAATTATCATTATCTGCCTCATCCATTCGTTCTATCAGTTTATCTTTTAATCGGTCAAGAAATTGAGTTCTACTCCCTTTCCGCTCCCTTATTTCTAAATAAATTCGGTAGATATCTCCAATACTTATATTAAAAACATCCTCCAGATAAGAAGTAAGTGCTTTCAGTTTTATGTTTCCATGGTTTATACACTTTGATGTATCCAATGCATAAATTAACTCCACCAAATCCGTTTTACTTGCAGTCCAGCTCTCACGAGCTTTAAACTCTGTATCAATTTCATGTTCATTTAGAGCATCTTCTTTCAATCTTGTAAGTTGTGATTTGATATACACCTCTAATAAATCATTTGCCATGATTTTAGCTATTTTATAATCGTATACTGTGGAGAACCTGACATCACGCTCGAAATAGAAACAGGCAATATTCATCGGAATGTCAGCATCCCGGTCTCTCAAAAAGTAAATTTTATCGAAATGAGTACCACCCGTTCGATAGTAATGATACATCTCAATATTGCAATCAAAGTAATGTTTCAACAGATCCAATTCTGTCAATAAATAGGTCTCTATAATTGAACAGCTCCCTTTGGGACGATTTATTTCAATCTTGTAAACAGACATGTAATAGATGAGCTTACTTACTATTTTCGGCTTTATTTCTTTGAAAAACATTATTTCTTCATCTTCCGTTTTAAAATCGTATTGTACAATGAAACTTTTTATTTCCTCTAGTTTAGATTCTAGAAACATTAAGATTTGAACGGATTTAGTTATTTCATTTTTTTCATTTCGTTCAATCTTTTTAATTTGTTTTTCTATTTCGTCAAAGTATACATTTGTGAATTTTTTCATAA
>CAZDSY010000247.1:0-2698 GCA_964508285.1 uncultured Paludibacter sp. | reverse complement strand
AATCATTTGCCGATAATTGAAGAGTTAGAACGTAAAATTGAGAAAAAATCGAAGAAAAAAGTTCTGTTAATTCGATATGCAACTATTGGCATTGCTGCTTCAGTGGCTTTACTCATTGGAATTAATCTGATTTTTTATCAAAATAAACCTAATGTGAGAGAAATTGCGAAAGTTAATGAAGTGCTTTCAGAAATTGCACTTTTGGACACAGTAGAGCAAAAAGATATTGCACAAAATCAAACCTCAAACTTCGAAATTAAGAACGGGGTAAAATCAACTCCAACTCCTTCTTATACCAAAAAACCCAAAGCAGAACAAATTAATGTAATTGAAAATGTATTGATTCAAAATGATGTAGATGCAGATTTCATTTCAGATTCAGATGAAATTAACGAAGTTGTAAGTGTAAATAAAACAAATTTAGTTGCCGATGCATTTGAAACCGCAAAAAATGATACAACATCAAGCGATAAATCTGTCAATTTAAAATTCAAAGGTATTTCAAGCTTAGCTTCTAACAACTTGATTACAGGAAAAGTAGTCGATCAGGATGGAAATCCTATAATAGGCGCATCAGTTTATTATGATAAAAGCAAAAACGGAACTGTTACGGACTTAGATGGACAGTTTACGCTTCCGAAAATTGAGAATCAGAAATTAATGGCAAAATATATCGGTTATCAACCCAAAATTATTGATATAAAAGAAGATTCAAATATTATACAATTACAACCTGATAATCTGGCGCTAAACGAAGTTGTGGCTGTAGGTTATGGATCCAAATCAAAAAAAGCAACAACAGGTACAGTTTCAACAATCGAAAACAGAACTACATCACGTGTTACCGGGGTACAGATAAAAAACACAAGTCAGAATGAAACATTTGAACAAGAAGAGTTCAAACAATTTATTTTGAAAAATTTAAAACATAATATTTGCGAAGGAAATGTATATACACTTACAGCAAGTTTTAGAACTGATAAAACAGGTAAACCTTATGACGTAAAGATTATCAGTTCCAATTGCAGTGAATTCGAACAAGAATTTCTTCGTATTATTAAGCTAAGTCCTGAATGGACTTCTGTGAACAAAAAAATTATCTTTACCATTACCAAACCTTAATGTGAAGTCTTTTAGTTATCTTTGCATGGAAATTCCCAAAAAATATGCATACTGAATTACAACTTGTTCTTACACCGGAACAAGCAGAAAAAAAAGAACTTTTGCATTTTCAGATTGCTCAAAGTCTGAAAATCAAAAAAGAACAGATTACACGCGTAAGAATTCTACGCAAATCTATCGATGCACGTTCGTTTCAGCCAAAAATTAATATAACAGTAGAGGTTTATTGGGATGAAATACCACCTGTCGACACTTTATCTGATTTTTATTATCCAAACGTAAAGAATAAAAAAACAGTACTTGTAATTGGAGCCGGTCCTGCAGGTTTATTCGGAGCACTGAAACTTATTGAGTTGGGTTTACGTCCTGTAATTATCGAACGAGGCAAACAGGCTGACAAACGTAAATTAGATATTGCTCATCTGAACCGGAATAAGGGTATCGATCCGGAATCGAATTATTGTTTTGGCGAAGGTGGCGCAGGTACTTTTTCGGATGGTAAACTTTATACACGTTCCAAAAAGAAAGGTAATGCCCGGCGGATTCTCGAAATATTCAGTTATCATGGGGCAAACGAAGAGATTTTATACGAAGCACATCCGCATATTGGTTCCGATAAATTGCCTTTTGTGGTTGAAAATATCAGTAAAACAATTACTGATTGTGGTGGTGAAATTCATTATGAAACCCGACTGACTGAATTAGATATTGAAAATAATGCTGTAAAAGGTATAATATCTGCAGATAAACAAAAATTCGAAGCCGATGCTATAATTTTGGCTACGGGACATTCAGCACATGATATTTATGAATTGCTTCATTCTCATGGAATAGCTCTTGAAACGAAAGGTTTTGCCATGGGTGTTCGGGTAGAACATCCCCAAAAACTTATCGACAGTATTCAATATCACATGCCGGAACGCGGAGAATATTTACCTGCGGCAAGTTACAGCCTTGTTGAACAGGTCGATGGTCGTGGTGTGTATTCATTTTGTATGTGCCCGGGTGGTCGGATTGTGCCTGCCGGAACAGGAAAGGAGGAAATTGTGGTAAATGGTATGTCGGCATCGAAACGTAATTCGCCTTTTGCAAATTCAGGTATTGTGGTTGAAATTCAACCTTCGGATATTCCTGAAGAATTTCAGAAATATGGAAATCTTGCCGGTTTACGTTTTCAGCAATATGTTGAAAATCTAGCTTTTGTAAATAACGGAGGTTTAGGTCAAACTGCTCCTGCTCAACGTTTACTCGATTTTGTTAAAGGAAAAGTATCAGTAGATTTGCCCGAATGTTCGTATATGCCTGGCATTATTTCTTCGCCATTGCATTTTTGGTTACCAAAATTCATTTCCGACCGATTGCGCGAAGGTTTCAAAAAATTTGACCGGAAAATGCATGGTTATCTTACAAATGAAGCAGTAGTAGTAGGTGTGGAATCTCGTTCATCATCGGCAGTACGCATTCCAAGAGATGCTGAAACCGGACAACATCCTCAAATAAAAGGTTTATTTCCTGCCGGTGAAGGTTCGGGATATTCGGGTGGTATAACCTCTTCGGCAATCGATGGCGAAAATGC
>CAZDSY010000246.1:0-2713 GCA_964508285.1 uncultured Paludibacter sp. | reverse complement strand
CAGCTTCTACTTTGTCGCCGTCAGTAACTGCAACATTGTTCATATTATCGCCAAAGCGGATGATGAGCATATCCTGTGCATCTGCCCAACCGGCACATACGCGCATCCAACTTGCAATTTTTGCATGGGTTGACGCGTCTTTCCAATACCCAACTACCACTTTACGTGGTTTGCGTAAACGGCTTGTAATGTGTCCGAATTCGCGGTCGCCATGAGCCGATTGATTCAGGTTCATGAAATCCATGTCAATTTCATTCCATGGAATTTTTTCATTGTATTGTGTATGCAGGTGAAGCAACGGTTTCTTGAAATCCATTAATCCATGAATCCACATTTTAGCAGGTGAAAATGTGTGCATCCAGGTAATCATACCGATACATTTTGTATCGCCATTAGCTGCTCGCATAATTTCAGCTATTTCTGATGATGAATTAGCCGTCCCTTTATAGACAACTTTTATCGGTAGGTTACCTGAATCGTTCAGACCTTTTACCATTTCGTTTGAGTGTGCGTCAACTTGTGTAACTGCATCACCTCCGTACAGAAGTTGTGCTCCTGTGATAAACCATACTTCGTAATTTTCAAATTTGAATTCCATTTTAATATTTGCAATTTAGTTATATACATTTTACTATTTAAATACCCTACAAGGGCTAGTTTTTTATTTCTTTTCACTTATCCATTGTCCGTAATATGCACCGGGTCCGTGTTTTCTGAAGAAATGCTTTTTTATCAGCAATTCGTTCATTTTCAGGTTTGGATTGATGCTAAACGCCAGTTGTGCCATTTTGGCACATTGCTCCATTACAACCGCATTATGCACTGCATCGTTTGCATCTTTTCCCCACGAGAAAGGCCCGTGATTACAAACAAGCACTCCGGGTACATGTTCCGGATTGATGCCTTTAAATCGCTCAACTATAACATGTCCTGTTTCCAATTCGTAATGACCTTCTACTTCTTCCTTCGTCATCATACGCGTACAGGGAATTTCACGGGCAAAATAATCCGCATGAGTAGTACCTATAATCGGAATATCCATTCCGGCTTGCGCCCAAGCGGTAGCATAAGTTGAGTGTGTATGAACAACCCCTCCAATATCAGGAAATGCATTGTATAGTACTAAATGGGTGGGTGTATCGGAGGATGGTTTAAGGGTACCCTCAACAACCTTTCCATCCAAATCAACTACTACCATTTGTTTAGCACGCATTTCTTCGTAAGAAACTCCTGATGGTTTTATTACCACCAAGCCACTTTCTCTATCTATGGCACTTACATTTCCCCAGGTAAAAATCACAAGGCCGTGTTTTACTAAATCCAAGTTGGCCTGAAATACTTTTTCTTTTAAAGCTTCTAACATAATATTTTTCTTTTAAGTGTTTGAAATAGTTTTATAAAGCAATTGAAAACTGCTGATAACTTATTACTGTATAACACTTGTAACTTACGAAAAGTTTCTTGTTTATTTATAAGTGTTATTAATACACTTATTTTTGTTTGCAAATGTATTGATAATTATGCAACCTGCAATATATGTGTTATATGTTATAAAACATAATTTTAAATTTTGCTGATTTTTTGACTCTTAAACGTTAATCTTAAGTTTAAATTTCACTTGTTTTTATCCAAAAAATATGTTTTACAACATTTTTAGTGTAAGATGTACACTTTTTATTTTTCTGAAACAAATTTTTCATTTACTTTTGAGCCTCTAAATTGCGCAAATTTCTCTTTATTATCAAATTACAATTAAAAGTTTAAATCATTAATATCAAAAAAATAAACTGAAAATGAAAAAGTTACTTTTAGGATTTACCATTTTAGCTTTAATGCTTCATGGATGTAGTAAAAAAACAGAAACAACAGCTTCGGGTCTTCTCAAATCAAACTTTCAAACAGTGGTAAATGGCGACTCAACCGACTTGTATGTATTAAAAAACGCTGCGGGTATGGAAGTGGCTATTACAAACTTCGGTGGGCGTATAATATCCATCATGGTGCCCGATAAAAATGGCGTGATGCAAGATGTCGTACTTGGGTTCGATTCAATTGCTGATTATATCAATGTTCCAAGTGATTTTGGAGCAACTATCGGACGTTATGCAAACAGAATTAATCAGGGACGCATAGTAATTGATGGAGATACCATTCAACTACCCCAAAACAATTTCGGACACTGTTTGCACGGCGGACCGAAAGGATGGCAATATCAGGTTTTTACCAATGTAAAACAACCTGATGCAACGACACTCGAAATGACACGATTTTCACCTGATGGAGATGAGAATTTTCCGGGTGCAGTTACAGCTAAAGTTGTTTTTAAACTCACTGAAGACAATGCCATTGATATCAGTTTTGAAGCAACTACTGATAAGAAAACAGTGATCAATATGTGTAATCATTCATATTTCAATCTTTCGGGTAATGCTGAAAACAACGTTCTTGACAACATTTTATATATCAGCGCTGATACCTACACACCTGTTGACAGCACATTTATGACTACCGGAGCAATTGATTCGGTAAAAAATACTCCTATGGATTTTACTACACCCAAACCCATTGGTCAGGATATAAACAAGTATGAATTTATCCAACTTAAAAACGGAAATGGCTATGACCATAACTGGGTGCTGAATACAGCAGGGGATATTACAAAACTTGCCGCAAAGGTAACTTCTCCCGCAAGTGGAATTAGTGTTGAAGTTTA
>CAZDSY010000245.1:0-2716 GCA_964508285.1 uncultured Paludibacter sp. | reverse complement strand
AATTATATCGCCTCCTCCGGCTTGGTAGCTATCAATTAATCCAACGTGAGCAATATGTTCGCATTGCTTATGGCGTTCAGGCATCTAAAAGATATGATTATTTTTCTAGTATATTACGCAATATCCCGTTCTGTTATCGCCAAAACGTTTGGTAAAACCTTTTTTCTTTAAATTCATAATATGTCATTTAATTGCATTCACACTTATAAATTACTTTCGCCCAAAAACCACCTACCTTTTCACGGGTAGCAGGAAAAGCGGGGAGGAGAAGGATTTATTAGCTATGGATTTACTGTTACCAATTATTCATTTTTATGCAAATTAGAAGCCCACTCGTAAAATGGTATAAGCTGTATCTCTGTATTATCGATGTTCAGGATTTGCTTTTGATCAAAAGTTATAATTTGAGCACCGGTTAAATGCAATATGTGGCACACTTCAAGCAAAGCCCTGAATTCACGGTTTTGTGTTTTCATACTTTCAACTTCCCAACTAACCTGTAAAGCTTGTAATGAATTACGGTTTTTAATAACAAAATCACATTCGAATTTTCCCTTATAGTAAAAAACTTCTACTCCCGATTTTATTAATTCCAACAAAACCGCATTTTCGAGCAACTTTCCTCTGTTTTCGGATAAACTGAATTCAACGGATGACAATAAACCTGTATCAATAGCATACAATTTTTTATCCGATTTGGCTTGTTTAATTTCCGAAAAATCAAATTTTGGAACCGAAATACTTAAAAACACATTATAGCAATATTGTTCAAATTCATATAAGTAATTATTGCTTACTTTATAGCCCATCGAACGTATTTCATTATAAATTTTATTTATCGACAGGGGTTTTCCTATATTTGCAAACAGCTTTTTAATAAAAAACTTCAGCAACTGCACATCAGATATTTTATATCGCTCAACTATATCTCTAAATATCATTGTATTGAAATAGCTTTGCAAAATTTTAATCCGTTCTACGTTATCAAAATTTATCAGTTCAGGAAACCCACCCTGCTTAATAAATTGTAAAGCATGATTGATAACTTTCGCTTTTTTCAGAGGGTGAATCAGATTGTATTCAACATCCCTGAAACGAAGATATTCTGCAAAACTCAACGGATATACTTCATAAGTTAGTGTCCGTCCTCGGAGTGAATCAGCAATTTCTGTACTTAGCAACTTTGCATTCGAACCGGTAATAAAAACATGTTTGCTGTAATTATCGTATATACGACGGATAAATTTCTCCCAACCGTCAACATTTTGAATTTCGTCGAAAAAGAACCAACAATCACTTAACTTTTTGTCGGTGTAAAGTTCGGTGTATGCCTGAAGTATTAAATCAAGTTGATGCACATCAAGCGTTAATCGTTCATCCTCAAAATTTAAAAAAATTATATCCTCCCGTTTTACTCCCTTCTCAACCAATTGGCTCATTGTTTGATACAACAAACATGTTTTACCGCTGCGCCGGGCACCAACCAGTGTTACAATAATGGGCAAGTCAAAGTTTATTGACAATTTACGTTTTGTAAGAACAGGCAATTCTCTTTGCTGAAATTCAAGGATAACCGATTTGAGTAATTCCTTCATTTTTTTTAATTTAAAAAATCAAACTGCCTGCAAAAATAGTTATTTTGTTCGTAAAATATACGAAATATAAAATATTTTATTTCGTATATTTTACTAAAATACTCCGATTTTCTCTAAAATTTTTTCCTATCCCTCGTAAGGAAACGAAGGGTTGTTGGTTATTTGTTTTGAACAATTAGCGTTACTAACGCGCTACCACTTCCCCCCTTCCCGCATAACGGGACAGGCTGTTAGGAAACGAGGGGCAGTTGGTATTTATTTTCAAAAAACAATATTGTTCATTATTAATAAACAAATTCAATTGCGCTCTTCAATTTTTTTTATCACCCTTGCCGGCACACCACCCACCAGAACATTTTCGGGTATCGTTTTAGTTACTACACTTCCTACTGACAGAACCATTACTGATAGAAATCAATATCAATTTAGAAACCATTTCTATTTGTGTTTGATAAATGATATTTCAAACCTGTTTTGGCAGCACTGGCTATTTTTCGCAAAGGAGTTTTAAATCGTTTGTCATTTGTAAAATTCCAGTTTGTTGCTACTTGTAGAAGTCCGGTAAAGAACTGTCCATCTCTGATTTGATTGATACCGAGATTTTGGTATGATTTTGATCGTTTGAGCTTAATTGCTTTTCGTATGTGTGGTTGGCTAAAATAGTCGTAAAGGAAATTATAAAACTTTATATCCTCATTAATATGATACGAGCGCTGCTTATTTCCACTCCACACTCCTCCATCGTGTATTCGATATACCGACATTACATCGGGCAGAAATTGACCAAAGCCTTTTTCAGCTAATAAAACAACTAAACCGTAATCCCCCTGACCTATTTGCGAAAACCATTCAGGTATATTTGACCAATCAATAATATTACGGAAAACTAAAGTGGCAGTAGCCATATTCTTTTCAAGAATAATTGATTTTAAATCGACTGTTCTATCAATTTGTCTCTCACCTATTCTTATTCTTTTCTCTCCTGTTTTTTGATTAAGGATTATATTATCGTGAAAACAAAACGAATACTCCTCATTCGCCTCCAAAAAATCCACCTGCTTTTGCAACTTATAAGGGTCAGTCCAATAGTCGTCGCCTTCGCAGAGAGCGATGTATTTGCC
>CAZDSY010000244.1:0-2737 GCA_964508285.1 uncultured Paludibacter sp. | reverse complement strand
CCTGTCGCTAGCGTTCATCCTGAGCCAGGATCAAACTCTTCGTTGTATTCTTTTTTATTTTTTTGCTCAGTATGATTTGTCTTTATTTTTTCGTTGGTTATTGACGTGGTATAATAATTGAATAATATCTTCTCGATCGTATCAACACAATCTTCGTTCGATTTTATCCTAAAGAAATGTTCCCTTTCTTATACTACATTCTTGTTGTTTCAATTCCTTCAAAGATCGTTTGCCTGAGTGATTGCTTGTTCTCTCTTTTTATCTAGAGACAAGTGTTGCCGGCACTTCGCAGTGCTTTCGGACTTCTCAAGACTTCTTTCGTGTTATTCCTAAACAGCTTCCTGTTTAAAAATCAGGCTGGTTTTTCTTTTGGGGTAATTCCTGTGAGGAACTCCGTTTTTCTTCCTTCTTTTTTATGAGCGAAACGGACTGCAAAGATAATGCACTTTTTTTATTCCTGCAAGCGTTTTCAAACTTTTTTTTCAAAATTTTATTCGATCCCAATTTCGCTTGCTTTTACACTTGTTAACCAGCTACTTACCTTTATTAAATCACCTTTTTCTTTCGCCCTAACGCCCTAAAGCGGGTGCAAAGGTAGATACTTTTTTTTATTCTACAATGCTTTGATGTGAAAAAATATGCTGTAAAACATAAAATAATTTTTATCTAATTGATTATCTGAAATATAAAATTACAAATATTTTTTGAAATTCATAATAAACGGCATCTTTTTAGAATGCCGTGGTAGAAAATAAAAATAGAAACTTAATAGATCTGGACCTTTTCAACCTGAATATTCCCTTCGTTGGTTAGCATATACAATAAATATGTTCCGGAAATCCAATTATTAGTATTAATATTGAATTCTTCTGATTCTGTTTTAAAATCAAAAATAACACTACCTGTAATATTAATTACCCTAATGCGGTTTGTATATTGATTAACTTTAAGTAGCTTTTGAACTGAACTGTAAGAATAATGTAATGATTTTTCATTATAAACAATATCAACAGCAGTTTTAGGATTATACTCAAAAGCACCTAAATCGGGTGCACTACCTATAAAAGGTAATCCCACATCAACGCCTTTATTAATAAGATTACTTGTTGATGAAAGATGTAAATATTTAATTTCGGGTAAAGCTCCATTCGCCTGACGCGAATTTAATAACTGCGTATGATCAATGCTTTCGAAATCGGAAACTGTACAAGAAAAACCTGATAGCCAGGTATTGTTCGATTGTGTAACAGTTTTGGCAGAAAGTTGATTTGTTTTTAATGAACTTAAGCTTGCACAATTTCTGACAATTAATGTGCCGTAAGAACTGTTCGAAAATCCAAAATCGGGAGTATTACCGTTTCCTGTACAGTTGTATAAAATCATCGAACCATTATTATTGTTTTGGTCGAAACCTTTTACTCTGTTTTTTACCGAAACACAGTTGCGCAAAATTACGTTATTGGCAGTATAATTGCCACCAATTTTAAATCCGTTTCCATTTCCGTAATTTTTTACAACATATTTACCGCTCGAATTTTTAAACTTATAAAACCACGCAGCGCTATCGGTTTTAAAACGTATATGATTGCTCATGTCAAATTCAACCGGACCATTAAGGTAACACCAAGAACTGTCAATTTCAGCGTTGCCAATTTTTTCGTACATATCCCAACCATCATCGCTGTTTAGCCAGGAGCGACAACCAAAATATTTGTTGGTACCTGTGTTTTGGTATTGTTTATCGGCAAACCCATCGGCATTTCCACCATAGTCAGGGCTTGAAGTTCCGCCTGTCATATAATCGAAATTTTCATATGAATCGCAATTTTTTATCAGGTTGTTGCTGCCGGTTTTAAGTTGCAACCCTGAATCGCAGTTCCAGCGAAAGGTACAGTTTTCAATAAAATTGTAACTTCCCGTAACTATCATTCCATTGTCGCCGGCTCCCTGTATAGTCAATCCTTTTATATGTACATAACTGCCAGAAAGACTTATTCCGGGATTTGAACTATTATATGCTTGTGTACGGAAATCGAGAACAGGAATTTCGTCGGGAAATGCAACAATATGCAAATAATTTGCAGATGAACCTGATTTTGATATGGTTTGTTTAGCGCTTAACGAATACATCCCACCACGCAAAATTACAGAATCGCCGGCTGTTAACGCTTTGGCAATTGCTGTTGAAAAAGCCATTGGACTTGTGAAAGAGCCAGCTCCGTTTCCTGTTGGTGAAACGTAATAAGTTGTTGCTTTTACAAATGGAGCCGTAAGAATGAAAAGAGAAAATAAGAATGTTTGAATCGAACGTTTGAACATTTTACAAAAAAGTTTTTATTAAGTTACAAAAATACGCTGTGTATTTTTATCTAATGTGGTTGAATTGACTGAATGTGTGTAATTTTATTAAACACGATTGTTAAAAATCTATTCATTGTACTTACATTTGCATAATTATAAATTTTTCAAAAGTCATGCCTCATAAAACACGAATTTTTTTTATCCTTATAAGTTTACTGCATTTCACTTTACATGCACAAACATTTACAAACAGCAACCTTCCTATTGTAATAATTGATACAGATATTGACCCGAGTACGGGAAATCCGTATGATATACCCGATGAACCTAAAGTGGGCGGTATGATGACGATAATTTATCATCCTGATGGTTCACGAAATTATTTAACCCAACTTTCCATACCTCAATAATCAAAAGTTAAAGTTGAGTTAAAAAC
>CAZDSY010000243.1:0-2750 GCA_964508285.1 uncultured Paludibacter sp. | reverse complement strand
TTCCAACCGGGTAAGGCTTTGTACAAAAATTGCACAGGTTCGCTTTTTCCGTTGTTTTTAATATACGCATTTTTCGAAACGGCTGTAACCTGTGCTGCATACACCGCACCGGTATCGAGTTTTATGCCGCTGGCAAGGTCAAGTGCAAAATTGGTGGTTTGAATATTCGATTTTTCGAGTACAACTTGTGTTGAGTAATTCAAGGCATCGTAAATACTCGCACCCATAGGTACTTTTACGAGGCGTAACCGATAGGTTGTTCCCTGTACAAATGGCGTTACGGGAGACCAGGAGAACATAAGATATTGCGGAACTTTTGCAAACTCTGTGGTATTGTTTATCGGATAAGTAAATTGTGGGGGTTCACTGTATGCGATAAACATAGAACGACAATCTTCTGCAAGTAAATTACCAGTGATATAATCTCTCACTTTAACACAAAGCGAATAATTTCCTTCGGGCATAGCCTGATTCGTAATTACATCAGTCATGGTAATGCCTTTGAGTATTAAATCGTTCGCCGTTCCGTTTCCGAAAATAGTCTGCAACTGTGTACCTGTAAGTGTTTTTGGAATATTTGGCAGCAAATCTATGGGTAATGCAGGCTTATAAGTATCTTTCACTTCAGCAGAAATAGTCTGATCATCTTTTCTGATAGATGCCGTAAGAAAAACCTTAATGGGAACATTTGCACTCGGGTTGGTGTAAAGCAGGGTAATCAGGGTTTTATTATTGGTGGCATATCCCAGATAATCTCTGAAATAGGGCGAATACGGAGGTAGTACATTTAGCGTTAAATTTACCTGAGCCGAAAGCGTTGCTGTTAAAAACAGAACCATAGCAACCATTCGTATTTTGAAATGTATCGTAGGGACTTTCATATATAGGTAATTTGATTTTTAAAAAATATACTGATAAACAACCATAAATCTCGACTGATTGAAGTCGGTGAAGTTATATACACCATTAGCAGGCGAAAATAAAAAATTATAAGCCACATTCAGCGTGTTACGTTTCAGGAAATTGAAAGCAGCATTGAAGTCTATAGAAACTGTGGTACCATTCGGAGCACCGTTCAATTGATTGAACAGAAATGTACTATTGCTTGTAAGCGTAAGGGCGTTATTAAGCATTGCCTTGCTTACACCGGCAATAATTCCAAAACTTTTTAGTTCGGCTAAAGTTGTCAATGCTGAGTTATAATTGGCGCCTGCATTTATGCTCCAGCCTCCGTTATAAAGCATGAATGTATTATTTAAGGTGGCGTAAGTGTTTTTTACATCATTGTTTACTCCATTTACTTGTCTGTTTTTCATATCGGTAAAACTTGTTACCAACGAAATTACATCGGAGAATTTTTCAGTTGTAAAAAATAATCGCGGCGATACCATAAACATCTGACTGTTTTGTGATGCCTGCACTGAATCTGGTATTACGGAATTGGTTTTAATTTGTGATATGCCGTTGTTGTTATAATTGAAATCAACGCCGAAATTATTAGTCAGATTCATCGATATGGACGAGTTTAGCAATCTGCGGCGGGTTGTGAGCATTTTATATCCGTTCAGATTATCGGATTGGAACTGAAAAACATTATTAAACCTGATTTTTTGTTTGAACAAACTCCACGACGGTTGAATGGTTAACATGTTCAAATCGGTCATAAAAGAGTTGATTCCCATGCTGCGAAAACCCGGTTCAGCCCTTTTATACGAAGTTTGGATATTGAAATTCGGATATGATATGTTCAGATTTGCTTCGCCTGCCCATTGCAATTGGGTGGTAGGTCTAACTACAATTATTTTATTAATTAAATCGATAAATGGAATTTCGGTGGCTATGGGCTCAATTTCTGTATTATAAGTATAAGCACTTGCAGCAGCATTAACCCCGAGTGTGATATGTTTTTGCAATTTTCTGAAAAAGTTTAAACCCAGTACTACATTTTCTTCGGGTAATATGTTTAAATTACCTTTATTAGTTATACTTGCTGAATTATCAAACCCACGAAAAAAAATCAGGTCGAAAAAATTATTTGTATCGCCAAAACCGACTTTTGCACCCCAAGCTCTACGCTCGTACGATGCTTGTGTCGAATAATAGTTTTTACCGTTTTCGTAGGTAATGTTCAGTGGATACGAACCTGGTATGTTTTCTTCGAACATGCGTGCAGAATCCACTTCCACAGCCTGACGTAAGCGCCCCATAAAAAATCCTAACCGCAATTTCCAGGGATTCAGTTCGATGCCTCCGCCAAAAATTGTTTGACCCGAAACAGTGAAAGGTGAGAATGAAAACTGACGGTAACCGGCATGTAACGTTATCCATTTGTAACTTGGGCTGATTCCAAACTGATTGAACGAATTGGTGAGTGTAAGTTTTCCGTTAGTGTAAACAGCCGTTAGTGGAATTTGAATACCAAATAATTTCATATTCAAATTGATATTCGTACCCCAATAAGCAGGCATAGGTACGCGGTTGCTGTCGTTGGTTAATGTAGCTGTATAACTCAGACCAACACCTCCGTTTATAACAAAGGGTTTCTGTTGACCTATATTCTCAATGCTCTGGCAGTAAACACGGATAGAAAAAAATCCGTAAGTATATACGAAAAAAAAACAGGCAATAATAAATTTGTGACTTTTCATATTATGATTTGCCTTTAATTAAGAAAAATAAATCTGCTGTTGAAATTTTCAACTTGTAGATTTTTAATTTTCACTTCGCTTCAGGAAAAATAAATTTGTTCA
>CAZDSY010000242.1:0-2806 GCA_964508285.1 uncultured Paludibacter sp. | reverse complement strand
CTAAAATTTACAATAGGACACTTTGCGGATAATCATTTTCATTTATATTTGTTTTAACAAAAATAAATATCTATATTTACGCTCATAAACCCGAGTTAAAAACTATTTGTTCAATTTAAAAAAATGTTATGAAAAAGTTCAAAATCATTTTCACGTTATTGCCCCTATTGTTTGGAGCATGTTCGGGAGGAAACGGACCCGAAATCGTAGCTGAGAAATTCTTAAAAGCTGTTTATACAGCCGATTTCGAAAATGCCAAATCACTTTGCACAGAAGACACTAAGCAAACAATTGATTTAATTGCAGCTTTTACATCAGGTAAAATTGATGAAATGAAAAAAAGCAATATAAAAATTGAAAAGAAAGATGTTACTTTGTCAGAAGATGGCAATTCAGTTGATGTAATATTATTAGTAAGCGGAAGTTTAGATCTTCAAAAAGGCGAAGTTGCAAATGAAAAAGAAGAAAAAGTTCATTTGGTAAAAGTAGATGACAAGTGGCTTGTAGAAAACAAACTGAAATAGCCAAAATCTTTGTTATTACAATTCTGTTGTGTACTTCTTTTTCTTGCAATAACAAGAGGGATACAACAGAATTGTTTTTTTATTTCACAGATTCCATACAAAACGGCGATTTAATTTTAAGAAAAAGTTATGGGATGATTAGCGAAATAATATCAACACGACTAAAAGATACGGTTGATATTTCGCATTGTGGTATTCTGATTCAGGATTCTTCAGGTAAATTCAATGTAATTCATTCCTTATCGAAAAAAGTATCAGATTACGATGGTATGCAACAATGTAGTTTACAGGAATTTTGGGAAGACAGCCGACCAGAAACAGTAAGAGTTTTCAGATTTCGAAATTCCAAAAACTATCTGATAGCCCAATGTGCAAACAACTATCTGGTTAAGAAAATACCATTTGATAATAATTTTGACACAAATGATTCTACTGCTTTTTATTGTTCTGAACTACCTGTACATATTATCGAAAAAACCTATGGAAAAAAAATTATCAATGGTAATAGCATCATAAAATTCTCAACGTTTATAAATCCTGACAATTTCAGAGAAATACCTTTTAAACATAAAAAATCACCTTCCGATAATACCGAAAGGTGATTGATTTCTGAATTAAAATTTAAAAAGAGTTTATTTGGCATTAATATAATTCACAATCCATTCACCTACTTCCGAAGTTGAATAAGCTTTTCGTCCACTTGCAATATCTTCGGTTACAACATTTGCATCCATGCTTGCAACTACTGCCTCACGAATTACCGCACCTTCGTCCATCATATTAAAAGCATATTCGAACATTAAAGCAGCCGAAAGAATAGTTGCCAGCGGATTAGCGATATTTTTACCGGCAGCCTGCGGATACGAACCGTGAATGGGTTCAAAAACCGAAGTATGAATTCCAACCGAAGCTGAAGGCAACATTCCAAGCGAACCTGTAATTACCGATGCTTCATCGGTCAAAATATCACCAAAAAGATTTTCAGTTACCAGCACATCGAAGCTTTTAGGCCATTGAATAATACGCATAGCTGCATTGTCCACAAACATATATTCGGTTTCAATTTCGGGATACTGTGGAGCAATTTCCTGGGTAATCTGACGCCATAAACGCGATGTCGCAATCACATTCGCTTTATCAACCATGGTTACTTTTTTACGGCGCTGCCCTGCATATTTGTAAGCCAAATGCATTATACGTTCCACTTCTTCGCGAGTATAAACGCAGGTATCGTAAGCTGTATTACCATCCTCACTCCTGCCCTGCGGACGACCAAAATACATTCCTCCTGTAAGTTCGCGAATACACATAAAATCTGCGCCTTCCACCAAATCGGCACGCAATGGTGATTTATGTATCAACGATGGAAATGTAGTTACCGGACGGATATTGGCATACAATCCAAGTTCTTTACGCATTTTTAGTAATCCTTGCTCGGGACGCACTTTTGCATTAGGATTGTTGTCAAACTTAGGATCACCAATTGCTCCGAAAAGTACGGCATCGGATCTCATACATAAATCGTGTGTAGCTTGCGGATAAGGTTCACCAAATGCATCGATTGCACAAGCACCTACCATAGCATACTCGTATGAAAGTCCATGGCCAAATTTTGCACATATTGCTTTGGTTACATTCAAAGCCTGTTCGGTAATTTCGGGACCTATTCCGTCGCCGGGAAGTACTGCAATGTTTAATTTTCTCATTAGGAATTTTATCTATTTGAAGTTTAAAAATTTTCAAATTGTTTGCTAATCAATACTTTTCAATAACTTTTGAATTGAAAACGTTTCTTTTATATTTCGAAGAAAGGTTGAAAATCTACGATGTTTTGAAGTTTTCAATGTTTAATCATTCATTTGTCAAGGCAATTGATTATAATTTACTACAGGAATATTTCCAGAGTCTATCATATTCAGCATTTTCATGGTTGCTTTAATAGCAGCTACTGTTTGGTCACCATCCAAACCACGTGTTTTGAACGTTTTACCATCGAATTTCCATGTTATAATTGTCTGCACAATGGCATCTGTATTTCCACCGGGAGGAATAACTACAACATAATCAAGCAACTCAGGTGTAGGCTTATTAAGACTTTTATAAATCTTATACATTGCCTTAGAAACTGCATTATACTGACCATCGCCCGATGCAGACTGCTCATAAACTTGTCCGTTGATTTTCATTTTCACTGAAGCAAAAGGACGTAAACCGTAAGTAACCGAAAGCGAATAATTCAACATCTGAATATTTTGTTTTTCCTGTGAACTATTTAACACATC
>CAZDSY010000241.1:0-2810 GCA_964508285.1 uncultured Paludibacter sp. | reverse complement strand
GGCAACTCTCCTACTTCCTGAATTTCCACCTCAAGTCCACACTTTTTAAGTTGTGAAGCTACCCAGTAAGTTGCATTTTCGTACGCATTAGAACCTATTGGTCTGCCTCCAATGCGATTAACCAATATATCGAGATGCTGCATGGTGCGATTGTCTGTACGTCCAATTTCCATGATGCGTTTTGAAACTTTGCTTTGAGAAAAAACACCAATTGATATTATTATAAGTATGGCTGAAAAGAGTAGTTTTGAATTATTCATATAGAATTGTTGTCAAAAATATACTTTAATTTATTACAAATTCAATTTTTCTTGAAATATCACAAAAACATTATTTTATGTTAAACTTAAAAGAAAATCAAGATTATCACCCTGTTTCATCAAATGTGTTCTGAAGCCCATACGTACCGCAGTTTCGATATTTTTCTTTCCATCGTCGATAAACAGACATTCTTCGGGTTTTACTCCGGCATCATTCATTACATACCGGAAAATTTCTTCATCAGGTTTTGTCATTCCAATTTTATATGAAAAATAACAACGATCGAAAAAGTCATATATTTGAGCTCCGTATTTTTTAAACTCAGCGGTAGCGCTTCCATCAATATGTAGTGGATTTGAATTGCTAAGCAATAAAAGGCGATATTGCTGACGAAGTATTTTTAATAATTCAATACGATGTGCCGGAATATCGGTTAGGAATGAACACCAGGCCTGGTCTATTTGCTCATCAGATAAGGGAACTTCTGTAATTTTTCTGATTTCATTTCTAAATTCAAGAATGCCAATTTCTCCTTTTTCCCATTGCAGAAAAAAACCCGATTGTCCAAAGTTCGACAGATAAGTTTCTATGTTGTGAACACCAAGGTTTTTGAAATTTTGAATACATTTTGGCAAATCAAGGTTGATTATAACTCCGCCAAAATCGAAAATTATTGTTTTAATTTGTTGATTATTTGTCATTAATAAATTTATGATGATTTTTTTTTGAAGTACGGCAAATTTTATTAATTTTGCACTCGCTTTGCAAAGATATAAAATTTTGCGAAAAAGCAGGGCCCATAGCTCAGTTGGTTAGCAGCACCTGACTCATAATCAGGGGGTCGTTGGTTCAAGCCCAACTGGGCCCACAATGAAAATTAAGACTTTACAGAAATGTAAAGTCTTTTTTTTATCTTTGTCCGTTATGTTTCAAAAATTTTCATGAGGTAACTTAAAAAAAATAATTTGCGTTAATCACTTCATATTATGAATAATACAATGCCCAAAATACTGGAAAATGGCTGCGTTGCCACCGTGGGCTTTTTCGATGGTGTTCATGCAGGACACCGCTTTCTTATCGATCAGGTAAAGGCCTTTGCTGAAGAGAAAAATTTACCTTCGGTGGTTTTTACCTTTGCAGTACATCCACGTAAGGTTTTACATTCCGACTACCAACCACAATTACTTACCACTTTCGACGAGAAGCTTTTTCAACTTCAATCCACTGGAATTGACACCTGCATTGTGCTCAATTTCGACCATGCCATGGCAGGCATGACTGCATACGAATTCTTACAAAAAATACTTTACAATAAATATAATGTAAAAACATTAGTTGTGGGGCACGATCATCGTTTTGGACATAACCGCACCGATGGCTTTGAACAATATCTTGTTTATGGACGCGAAATTGGCATGGAAGTTCAGCAAGCTGAACGTTATTTCACAGATCAATTTTCACATGTTAGCTCATCCGAAATTAGAAAAGCACTTGCCGCTGGAAATATTACCATTGCAAATACTTTACTTTCTTATCCTTATTCATTTAGAGGAATTGTAACCGATGGCTATAAGCTGGGCAGGAAAATTGGATTCCCTACTGCCAACATTGAGCCTGAAAATCATGAAAAATTACTACCACAACATGCTGTATATGCTGTGGATGTGCTATGGAACAATAAAATATATCGTGGAATGATGAACATTGGGACACGTCCAACTGTTATAAACGGCAATCAAACAAGTATCGAAGTTCATATTTTCAACTTTTCTGAAGACGTTTATAATGAAGTACTTGAAATTAGTTTTCTGAAGAAAATCAGAAATGAACAAAAATTTGAAAATATTGAAGCGCTGGTAAAACAACTTGAAACGGACAAAATAAACGCTTTAAATATTTGAGAGTAAATTATTTTTGTATATTTATCCAAATTATATGTCTTTGTTGAGCAGTTAATTTGTTACAATTGCAAATAAATTGCAATACTTATTTTATTATCAAAATTATAAAAAACACATAAACAAAATGAAAAAAGTAATTTTATTTTTTATGGCAGCAATAATCCTTACGGGATGCGGAAAAGAAAAAAACCCGTTTTTTGAGACTTACAAGAACAAATACGGAGCACCACCATTCGAGAGCATTAAAAACGAGCATTACATGCCTGCGTTTAAAGAAGGTATCAAACAGCATCAGGCTGAAATTGATGCTGTAGCCAACAACACAGAAGAGCCAACCTTTGCCAACACTATCGAAGCCCTCGAATACAGCGGTGAATTGCTCAACAAAGTTTCGTCTGTATTTTTCAATCTTTACTCCTCGAACACAAATGACGAGATGCAGAAGATGGCCAACGAAATTTCACCACTGCTTACTGAACATAGTGACAATTTGTATCTAAACGAAAAGATTTTTCAGAAAGTTAAAAAGTTGTATGACAATCGTGCAAATCTGAATTTAAACGGAGAACAAAATAGAGTGCTCGAAAACTATTACAAAAATTTTATTCGCAGTGGTGCTGCATTGGGTGAAACTGAAAAAGCCCGTTT
>CAZDSY010000240.1:0-2834 GCA_964508285.1 uncultured Paludibacter sp. | reverse complement strand
ATTTTTTCCTCAATAGAAAACCATTAAATCCTGAATATTATGTTACAGCGCTTATCCGATTTTATCCGTCGTAAACCCGTTTGGGGTTGGATACTTTTTTTATCAATTATGGTGGTTGTATTTCTGATTGGATTACTGGCCGCATCCATTACCGAACGGCGCGCCGAGATAGCCAGCGTATTCAACAACCGCAAGGTGGAAATCAATGCTTTTGAATCGCGCAGCGATGTGTGGGGTGTCAATTATCCGCGCGAATACGAAACATGGAAAAAAACTGCCGACATGGACTTCAAGAGCAAACATTTGGGCAATATGCGTCAGGATGTGCTCGAAGATCGTCCCGAAATGGTAGTACTCTGGGCTGGTTATGCTTTTGCCATGGACTACGAAGCGCCACGCGGACACAGTCATGCCATAACCGATGTGCGTAACACTTTGCGTACCGGCTCGCCCGAAAAACCCGAAGACAATATGCAACCTGCCACCTGCTGGACCTGTAAAAGTCCGGATGTGCCACGCATGATGCACGAAATGGGTATTGCCGAATTCTATAAGGGCAAATGGTCGACATTGGGCGAGGAAATTGTAAATCCCATTGGTTGCGCCGATTGTCACGACCACAAAACCATGCAGCTTAATATTTCACGTCCGGGTTTAATTGAAGCTTTTGAGCGTCAGGGAAAAGACATTAAAAATGCAACAGCACAGGAAATGCGTTCGCTGGCATGCGCTCAGTGCCATGTGGAATATTATTTCAAAGGCGATGGAAAATATCTGACATTCCCCTGGGATAAAGGGATGACAGTGGAAGATATTGAAAAATACTACGACGAAGTGAAGCATGTGGACTGGGTACACAAACTCAGCCGTGCGCCAATGCTGAAAGCACAACATCCGGATTTTGAAATTTTCAATCTCGGACCTCACGCACAACGTGGTTTGTCGTGTGCCGATTGCCACATGCCTTACAAAGTGGATGGCGGTATCAAATACAGCGATCACCAGATTATGAGTCCGCTGAAAAACATCAACAACACCTGTCAGACCTGCCACCGCGACTCGGAAGAAAATCTCCGCCGCTATGTGGAAGATTATCAGGACAAAGCACTCGAAATTCGTGACCGCATTGAAGTGGAACTGGCCAAAGCACACGTATTTGCAAAATATGCATGGGACAACGGAGCTACTGAAAGTCAAATGAAACCGGCCCTCGAACTGCTTCGTCAGGCTCAGTGGCGTTGGGATTTTGTAGTGGCCAGTCACGGTGCTACTTTCCATGCACCTGTGGAATCGCAACGCATTTTGGCCCATAGTCTCGACCGCGCCTTACAGGCTCATCTGGCTTTGCAGAAAGTACTTTTTGCGCTTAATGTAAATCCGAATGATCTGAAAATGCCGGACATTTCGACCAAAGACAAAGCACAGATATACATTGGTCTCGACATGAAAACCCTGAAAGAAAAGAAGGAAAACTTCAAAAACACTGTTATTCCCGAATGGATTAAAAAGGCCGAACAAAAAGGCCGTCTGACAAGTCAGAAGATTTAATAAGCCCCCCAACCCCCTGAAGGGGTAGTTAATAGTACTTTGGTTCTTATTAATTGGTAAGTTCAGAGTAGTTATATTTTGGGGAATTTCTGTTTAATGATTTAATTCAAAGACACAGGAATCACATAAGGAGTGATTTCTGTGTTTGTTTAAATATCCTTTGACATATTATATTTCATATAAGTTGGAATATTATGAAGATAATAGAACGCGGATGTACGCTAATTAAGCGGATTTTAAAACGGATTTTAATCTTCGATTCCGACCTGTCGGAATCGAAGATTAATGAGGTTAACACTTAAGACTCCGGTCTTAAATCTTCCCCGATTTATCGGGGATTAAATCCGTTTTCAGATCCATTTTTTTACATTTAATCAGTGAATATCCGCTTTATCTGAGTAAATCAGCGTTCCTGATCTTTTTTTTATATAATTCAATTTATCAATAACATATAACTTGTATAATATCTATTATGTATTCTGAGAAAATAATAAGCAAAACGAAAGTAACTTCAAACCCCAGAGATGTTGATTAGCATAGTCTCAGAAATCTCTTACAAGTTAATTTCAATCTGTCAAAATAAAATAATCGTTTCACGAATGAATAAAAACTCAGGTACGTGGTGGAAAGCACCGTGGTCGTACAAAGAAAGTTTCACGCTGGTTGCCGGGCTGATAGCCACAGGCATTATGCTTCAGCTTAGCATTGGAAACTTTAATTACGAAATTATACGCTTTCCCGTCAATATTTTCCTGTTCATTCTCACTCTGATTGCAGTTGTTGCAATTACATTCAGACACAAATCACATTTGTTTCAATGGTTGTCCGGCATTCCGCTGAGTGTAGCCAATATCAGCGGATTGTTGCTTTACAGCATTATAATGGGTCTCACCGTACAGACTCCTGCCAATGCGGAAGGACATTCGCAACTCGGACTCGATGCTGTAACCCGTTCGTGGCCTTTTGTGATTGTATATTACTTCACACTGATAAATCTCAGTTGTGTCACAGCACGACGATTGCTGAACTTCCGGTGGAACGATTATGCCTTCTATCTCAACCATTTGGGATTACTTGTGTTGCTCTACTCTGCCGGACTTGGTGCAGCCGACCTTCGCCGCTACGTAATGCATGTGGAAGAAGGCGCTACCGAATGGCGTGTGTACAACGAAAAAGACGATGTACTTGAATTACCTGTGGCTATTAAACTGAACGATTTTTACATGGAGGAATATATCCCGAAATTAGCCATTATCGACCGTCGTACAGGCGATGCCATTCCGAAG
>CAZDSY010000239.1:0-2897 GCA_964508285.1 uncultured Paludibacter sp. | reverse complement strand
TTCACCAATACTCAATGTAAGATAATCGGTAGTTGGGTTGGGATAAGCCGAAACCAAAAGGTTGATACCTTTGGCTTCTTCAATGGCTGTTACTTCCGAAATTTCAAAAGGCTGTTGCACGCCTTGTGCTACTGAACCGTTTGTACCTGTGTTGGTGGTGTAAACAACCTGTCCTACGGAATAGCTCAACGAACCTCCGCTGCCCGAAGCATTACCGCCTGTGGCGTTAACGCTTGTTTGTGCTTGTAATCCTGTCAGTCCAAGTCCTAATAAGAGTACGGCAATTAATTTTAACTTTTTGTACTTCATTTTAGACCTCCTTTTTTAATTGGTTATTAATCATATTATTTATCTGTTGTTGTTAATGTTTCATGCTGTTGCTGAGTTTATATCCACTGAACGCTAACGCGAGTCTGCGCAGAAACTCCAATCAGTTTCCAAAATTAGTAAATTTTTACATTTTCAGGCTTGTATAAATGCGATTTGATATAATAATTTTTTGTGTTCATAATTTTTATTTTTCAGAAAAGAGGCCTTAAATCGCATTAAAATAAGCCTTATATGGACAAAAAACAGGTTTGTGGCGTTTATATACTAGTATATCAACGCTTTAACGGTTTTGGGCTTTGCGTTCGGGCGGGTTTCGGAGCACAAAACTGTCAATACACCACAAAAGTTGATGCGAGGTAGAATGTTCAATTAACCACTTCACCCGCCATTGAGCCAAACGCCTGTTAGTGGCTGGCATTCTTGTTATATTTTATGTCAGTAACTTCCAGTTTTAACCAAGTCCAATCTTTATCGTCAAGTTTCCAGGTCGAGGTCATTTTTGCTGGAACTTTTATTCCTTCAAATGTTTTGTAGTCCAATATATTCATTTCCCAATTGTATCTTTTAGCGTTCGTTTCGTTGCCTTTGTATCGTAAAGCCAAAAATTTTGTAACATCACCATTTGAGTTAAAATAGAAAGTGCCGCTTCCCGAAGTTCCTTTGTAGGTCATTGTTGCCTTTGCTGTATTCTCATCTAATTGTTCCCAAGTAATGTATGGACTCAACGCCAGTGAAGGGAACCAAACCATTTCACCCAGATAACGTTGCAACGTGCCTTCATCCAATTTTTCGCCACGTTCATTAACAAGATTGAATAATGAATTCAGTTTTATCAACATTTCACCCTTACCATCTTCAAACTTATCTCGTCCCTGAAAACTCAATATGCTATTCATTTTTACATCTACTGACCAAATAAATGCAGGATTGTCAATGGTAGTAATTTGTATTGCTGTTGCAGTCATCCAATTGTCTTGCTCTGGTTTCATTTGTATTTCAGCGATTTGAATAACTTTGCCATAACTTATAAAAGGCTTTCCTATTACGCCTGAATTTTTCAACCATTTTTTTACAGGCTCGGGTAAAATGGTTAAATCACTTTCATTTAAAGGTCTGTTTTCTGTACTGACATTTTTATTAAGCAACTGTGTCGTCTCTTGCTGAATGATTTTCTGAAAATTATAATAGCCAAATGAAACTATTGAAACGGCCAAAATGATAATATTGGGTATAGTTCCGAACTTTGCGTCTTTCCAAAATATTATAATAAGCACTTGTGAAAGTATTACTGCAACAAGTCCTGTTAACCAAGCATATTTGGAATTCAATAAGTGTAACACACCATATGTTAAAAATAGGACTGTTGCAGTTAACCAAACAACTCCCAATGTTTTTGAAATCGGAAGTGTCAACTCTTTTACTTCTCTCAATTCAAATCCTTTAACAAATCCAAGCAAGTGGATTAGCCCGTGAAGCAGTACAATTATTAAAAATGCAATTTTCATTTTTGTCTGTTATTTGCGTGTCGTTTTATGCTTCTGACTAACGACCACGTATGTATTTGATTTTCAGCAGTCATTTTTTTGTCGTTAGCTTCGTAACTCAATGAATTTTTTAATTTCTCGGATTGCCACTAACGTCTCCCTATGAGAAATTTATTTTCCTGTATAAGAAACTCAGTTGCTCATATTTTTGCATTACGATAAAATTTAAAATCAACGTTAGAGTTCAATATCAATCATTTAGAAATATTCGCTAATTTTGTACAGTTTCTCATATAGCATTGATAATAAGTATTTACCCTACAAATATATAAAATAAAATTTTTTTTAAAATCATAGTCGAAAATAAAAATTTCACAAAACTGTTTTGTAGCAAGTTACAATTGCTAAAAATATGAATTGCATAATATTTGCAGATTATGAAGCAAGGTAGGAGAGGTGTGCTCTGTGAAAATTCAATATTTCTTATGTCTGCTGCTTCACTTAATTGGTTTATTTCTTTTATCTTTCAAGTATAACGACATTGTTACATATCCCGCTCTCATTTGGGCAGAACTATCTTTCTGCTGCTCTTTTTTCTATCGACATCTTACTTAAACAGGGTGGGTTGTAACCTTATACATCCATACTTTATTCTGCTTTCTTTTTTGCAGTTGTACATTTATCAACCAGAAAAACTATGGACTGATACGGAATGCCACTATGAGTACTCAAACCTATTTCGCAGGTGCGGCTATTGCTGAAGCCTTGTAAGGTATGATGTGCTTCTGTTTGCGGACGCAATTTACGCAGACCGTGTGCATTGAGTTCGGGTAACGTAAAACCTTTATCTCCGGCAAATCCGCAGCATCCAACTTCGGCCGGTACAAGCACATTGTTACTGCAAAGTTTTGCAATTTTTACCAAAGTTGGTTTTAATCCCATTTTAATAGTTGAGCACGTGGCGTGAACGGTAATGGGTTCGTCGGTAGGATGAAAATCGAGTTTGTCGAGCAAAAAGCGGTCGATAAACTCTACAGGTTCGAACAAATCCAGACTTTTCATGGTTTCGCGCATACGTTTCAG
>CAZDSY010000238.1:0-2926 GCA_964508285.1 uncultured Paludibacter sp. | reverse complement strand
CGAAATTCGGGTAAATCCATGTTTATGGAAATAATCGACACATTCGGATTGTTTGTCTTTAATAATTCTTGAAATTGTTGAAGTAATGTCGATTTACCTGCACGGCGAACACCCGTTACCACTTTTATAAAATTTTTGTCTTTGAGAACAAGAAGTTTATTAAGTTCTATTTTTCTTGAAATTTTGAGCATAAGATTCATTTTCAATTTTATACAACAAAGATAATAAAATTCCTCAAAAGTAACTCATGTGAAATGTTTGAGGAATTCTTTTGCTGTAAAATTGTCGTTTTTTTATGGTGACGCCTAACGGTCGGCGGTATGGTTTGTTGCCGATTTCGAAGCACTGTCCTGTCAAGTTACACGAAAGTTTATTAGATGCAGAAACGCTGAAACCCGCACTATCTCGGCAATAAAATATACCGCCTGTTACCAGCTGGCGTTCTGTCTTCTGTTCTTGTAAACCATTGTCATTATTGACTTTTCGTATCATTGTCAAGTTGCTTATATGTCTTGTGTCGGCTTGTGCGTTTGGGTATTTTTTATTTTCTAAGGGGTGGGAGATTTTTAATTTTTCCTCTTGGGTATGGCAGGCACACTCTTTGGCAAAGCTTTGGTTTAAGCGCTGGATAGTGGGGCTTTGACAATGTGTGTGACTGCTGCGTAGGCTCATTTTAATTTTCTTTAAGTTTTCTTTTAATCTTCATTCAATTCAGATTCTAAAAAAATTACGTATATTATCGTATGCTGGTTCATACGCTTTAAACTGTTTATTGAGAGGAAAACATTTTGCGTGAAGAATTGGGATTACATATTGTGTTCCTCCGGTAACCCGATACCTATTTCCACAAATCAACAGAAAAGGACTTTTCCCTATTGGTTCGTAATAGGGTGGTTCGTTTTGAATTCCAATTGCTTTTGGGGTCGATTTTTCGACAAATTCATTACTCGAAAAGTACATCCCTAATTTTTGCAGCCAGTAATTTACCTGAAGCGACATCGGAAAAATGTATTCAATGCTTGGGTTCTCCTCAATTATCCTCTTTATATTTTCAACACCTGCAATTGCCTTGTTTTTTGGGATATAAACGGTCTTACCTTTTGGAGCATGGGGCAAAGATGAATTGCAAAGATTTGTAATGTATATTTCTTCTTGTTTGATTTTACCGTTTGTAATATGAGTTATCTGATTAAAAGCCGATGCAGCCAAACCATATTTACTTTTAAATGCCCTGTCCTTGATAGTATTGTGGAAGAAATAATTTGCAAACAATACATATTCTGCCTGTGTGTCTGAAATTTGCAAACGAGGGTCGTGGCCGATTAGTAAGGCCCTTGGGGTATGTTCTTTTGGTTTCCAGTCGAGTGTTTGCATCTATCTTTGAATTATTTCTCTTTTAATTTTCTACCAAGTTCTCTAACCAAGTCCTCTTTCTCCTGTAGTTTTATTTTCAAATCAGCAGGTTCTTTCTTTAATTCAATTATTTCTTTTTTCAGTTGTTCAATTGTAATCTTTTTGAGGCTCTTGGGATCGATTGCTTTCAGTTTCTCAATAGATTTAATTGTATCTTCCAATTCCTTTACAAACTCGGGTTTTTCAAGGTCGTAATGGCTGAATGGATTCATTACAACTCCTCGATGAATAGTAATTTCATGAATTAATGCAGGGTCAAGGTCTGTTTGGGATTCTATGGCTGTCCAAAAGTCTTCGCTTGTTGTCTCTTTTTGGTTTTTGTGGTAGCATACAGGGATTTTCTGCTTATCACAAATGGTCTTTACAATTCTTTCAAATTCTGTTCTCAGATAAACGGCTGATGCTTTATAGTCTTTTTCAGTCAGATAATGTTTAGCCCTTTCCAGATAACCGTTTTCATTGAATATTACCGGAATTTCAAAGTCGTTATCCCTTAATGATTTCGTATAAATCTCAGTATATTTCCACTTCTCAACTCCGAAATAATTTCGCACCAATTCATACCAAACTTTATCGTAGGTGGTCATTATCACCTGAAATTGCTTGTCTTTGTCAACTTCAATGAAGTGTTTTTTCAAAATATCAAGCAAGGGTAAACGGTTGCTCATATCCAAACCAATGAGCAAATCATCAAGGACAAGGATTTTTAATGCTCCTGTAAGCGGATTTACTTTTATGGATGCCAAATACAAACTTATTGCAAGTGCCGACAAACGGGCTTCATTGAGAAAAAGCTGATGTTTTGGAACTGCCTTTTCAAAGAAATCAATTTTTAAATTGATGTTGTTTCCTGTAAGTTTCCTTCTGCCTTGGTATTCCACTTTGTCAAAATCCAGCGAAATCTTAACATTTGCACCAAAATATTTCATAAACGTATTGGTGTCCGCTTCTATATCTTTGAGCAATTGCTTCAGACCGGGATTAAATTTTTCGGAAAGATAATTCTTTGTGGCTTCCTGCTGCCTTTTAATCTGCCTTTTGTTGAAAGTGTCGTTATGGATTGCCTGCCATTCTTTACCAATTTCCTTGTTTGAAAAACGATTAATGGAGTTGTATAGGATGTCTTTTACCAAAATATCAAACAAGTCAACCTTATCCTTATACCCCATGTGAGTTCTAAGCAGGCTCCTGTAATCAAAGAATCCTTTTATTTTATTAGCATCGGCAATAAGCGTTTTATCTGCACTGATGATTTCCTTATCGGTTAGTTTCAGTTCAAAAGTGGTGGTTTTTGAAGTTTCTGGCGATTCTTTGATATTAACCTTTATGCTGGCTGTGTTTTTTTGAGAGGTAGGAACAAAGATGTTTTCTACAACATCAATTTTGCCAACCGATGATTTTAAAAAGTCCTGAAGGGCAGTAAACAATGAACTTTTACCGCTGCCGTTTTCGCCATACACCATCAGGTTTTTACCGTCTTTGTCAAGGCAAATATGGTGCTCACCGTAAAAAG
>CAZDSY010000237.1:0-2931 GCA_964508285.1 uncultured Paludibacter sp. | reverse complement strand
TTTGTCCGTGCACTTTTAATTTATCAAATAATTTTTATCGGACAATAGTGATTTTATTTAAAATAATTAATTTAATTTTGCTGTAATTATTAAAGTGGGTTGACGATTTAATTATTAATAAAATTTATTTATGATTTCAACTACAAAATTTCGAGCAAAAACTATGCTTGCATCAGTATTGCTGCTGCTTGCAATGTCTTTGAGCATAAATGCTCAAACAGTACGCACCGTAGGTACAGGAGGTAACTACACTACATTGAAGGCTGCTTTCGATGCCATTAATGCCGGAACTATAACCGGAGTAATTGAACTGCAAATTATTTCTGACATCACGGAAACTGCATCGGCCACGCTGTATCAAAGCGGATACACAGGTGGAGGCGGAACTGCAAGTTACAGTTCCGTAAAAATTTATCCTACCGCAACTGGATTAACAATTTCAGGAAATCTTGCGGCTCCATTAATAAATTTATTTAATGCTGATTATGTAACTATTGATGGACGTGTAAACGCACAGGGTGAAACAAAAGATTTAACTATTACAAATACAAGCACTTCATCAACCACAGGTACATCAACCATACGTTTTATTAACGATGCTACAAATAATACCGTAAAATATTGCACCATTAAAGGTTCTTCTACGGCTGCAACATCGTATTCTTCTGTTGGTGGGATTATTGTTTTTCATACAGGCACTTCTACCGGTAACGACTACAATACCATTGAATATAATGATATTACGTGTGCATCAGATGCAAACAGACCGATTTATGCAATATCATCTTTTGGCTCTTCGGGTTTAAATAACAACAACACTATTAGTAACAATAATATATACGATTTTTTCAAACATGGAACAACTTCTTATGGAGTTTTTTTAAGTACTGCATCGTCCGTTTGGACTATCACCGGGAATTCTTTTTATGAAACTACAAGTTTTATTCCAACTGACAACATAGCATTTTATCCAATATACGTATACAACACATCAGGTAACGGATTTATAATTTCAGATAATTATATAGGCGGGCAAGAGCCAGAATGCGGGGGTAATCCATGGACAAAAACAAATGCAGGAAACAATCAATTTTATGGAATTTTTTGTTATGTTGGCTCAACCACCGCAAGTAACATACTAGGAAATACCATTCAAAACATATCATGGTCTAATTCAGCAAATGCCTCATTTTATGGAATGTATGTCAATGGATTGGTGAATATCGGTTCTGAAACGGGAAGCAATAAAATTGGGGAGTCCACAGGAAACAATTCGATAATTTTCAATGGTGTTAATGGTGGGTATTTTTATGGAATTTCCATCGGTTCAAACACTACAACCAATTGTAGCTACAATACTGTTGGCGCTATTACCATGTCGTGTGCAAATACCGCTGCAAACAGATTTTATGGAATTTTTAAAGCTTCGGGTGGAACGACAACTATATCCTTCAACACAATAGGAAGTGAAACGACAACCAATAGTATTCACGCAACAAGTGAAAGTACATCAAATAATCAAGAGGTTTATGGTATATACTCGGCTGGAAGTCAAAATGTGACTATCAATAATAATACCATCGCCAACCTGAACAATGGTACTACAAACACAAGAACAGATGCAAACGGAATCGGTTTTATAAGCGGTATTTATTGTTCTGCCGGAAATAACACAATTACAAATAATACCATCAGAGATTTAACAATTGCCAATGCAAATACTACCGCTTTAGACAAAGCGTCTGTTTCGGGTATAGCCTTATCCTCAAACAATTATTGCAATGTAGTAAAGGGAAATAATATTTACAATCTCACAAATACTTACCCGAGCTTTGCCGGTCAAATCACCGGAATCTATTTTAATGGAAACACTTCTGAAAACGATTGTTCAGAGAACTTCATCCATAGTCTTTCAGCTGTCGGAGCAAGTTCAGATGCTGCTTCAATAATTGGCATTAAAGCGGCTGACGGAGTTTCTAAATTTACAAATAATATCATTTCGCTTGGTGGAAATACACGTTCCACTATTTATGGATTGTTTGATGCCGGAATAGCGAATCAGACCACAAATGTGTATTTCAATACAATTTATATTGATGGTGCATTAACTTCCGGGTCAGGCAGTAAATCATATTGTTTGTATAGTAATGCCTCCGACAATTTACGCGATTATCGGAATAACCTTCTTCAAAACTCCCGCTCAACTATTGATGGAAGTAATTTACATTATGCCATTTCGCTTACATCAAACGCCAATCTTACCTGCGATTACAACGATTATTACACAAATGGCACAGGAGGCGTACTCGGAGAACTGACAGGAAATAAAACAACACTTGCTGAGTGGAGTACTGCCACCGGGCAGGATACAAACAGTAAGAATATCTTTCCGGATTTTGTTGAAGAAACCGGAACTTCAGCAACCGATTTTGTACCACAGGCAACCGGAATAGATGGAATTTTCGTACCGGGTGTATATTACGATTATAATAATTTACTACGTTCGTTAGCATCAAGAATGGGAGCATTTGAACAGGAAAATACAAATCCTGTTGTTGAAATTTGGAGTGATGGCATTTATATCAATTCTTACAATTCTTTAAAAGCAGCTTTCGATGCAGTAAATAATGGTACAGCTACCGGTAATTTGGAAATAAAACTAACTGACAACTCGCTTGAAACAGCAACTGCTACTTTAAATGCAAGCGGCACAGGTAGCGCCAGTTATAACAGCATACTTATCTATCCAACAAAAAGTGTGATTTCAATTTTTGGCGATTTGAATATGCCATTAATTGATTTAAACGGAGCTGATAATGTAATAATTGATGGACGTCAAAATGCAACGGGAACTTCAAGGAATTTGATAATTTCAAATTTAACCCAACTTTCCAACTATTATCCGGAACTCATTGCTAAACAAGTAAATAT
>CAZDSY010000236.1:0-2936 GCA_964508285.1 uncultured Paludibacter sp. | reverse complement strand
TGCTATCTATTCCGTTTGATTGAAATAATTAGCCGTTTTTTAAATTGTTAATATATAGTTTTTGTATAAAAAAATTTTTAGTTGTCAACTTAATGAATAGAAAGTAAATAATGCTCTGCTATTAGTAAGTTTTTTTATTTCGATTTATTTTGTTAACTATACAAATATCAGTTTTCTTCACTATTAAAAATTTCAATCCGCAAAATTATTAAAATGTAATATCGAAAAATGAGTTTAAACTTGCTTTTCGTATTTTTTAATAGCTTCGAGCATATCGCTCAGACGCTCAACTTTCGACTTTGTAATTGCCACGCGCCCGGAACGAATAAACTGTAAAACACCGATGGTTTCACTAAGCTCATTAAACAATTGCTGTGTTTCGGCATAATGTCCTGCTTTTTGGAAAACTACGAAGTTTTCATTTATTTCAAGAACACGAATATGGTATTTTCGTATAAGCTGTTCGATGGAGCCTTGTTGAAGAACTTTTTCTGTAGAAACTTTGTAGAGTGCAATTTCGGTGTGCACCAAATCGTCGTCGGTGTTGAAATATGCCTTTAAAATATCTACGCGCTTGTCAATTTGTTTCACTACTTTTTCAACCACATCGGCTGTAGTCAGAACAGTAATTGTAAATTTATGAATTCCTTTTATTGCAGAAGGCGAAACCGAGAGAGTTTCGATATTTAATCCTCTGCGTGTGAAAATGATGGTGATTTGATTAAGCAAACCAACTGTGTTTTCAGAGAAAACCGTGATTGTATATAAAGTTTTTTCCATATTACCCCTAGCCCCTAAAGGGGAAATTATTAGTTAATCCCCAAAAATATAACTTTTAAATAAAAGCTTATTTTTCAAGTCAATTTTATTGTTGTTAAATTATTAAAAACTTGTTATTTATACCCCTTTATGGGTTAGGGGTTTCCCCCAGTAGAATATTTGTTACACTTCCTCCGGCCGGAACCATTGGGTAAACCATACCTTTCATTTCAACGTTTGCAACGAGCAAATATGGTTTGTCATCCTTCAACATATCGGCAATGGCTGCATCAAGTTCAGCACGTTCGGTTACTTCTTTTCCTTCAATGCCATACGCTTTGGCAATGGCAATAAAATCAGGATTTTTCATTTTAGTAAATGAATATCTCTCATCGAAAAACATTTCCTGCCATTGGCGCACCATACCAAGGAAGTGATTATTAAGAACAACCATTTTTACGCCTAATTGTTCCTGCATTATTGTTCCGAGTTCTTGTATGGTCATTTGGAAACCTCCGTCGCCACTGTACATAATAACTGTACGTTCAGGAGCCCCCATTTTTGCACCTATAGCTGCCGGTAGTCCAAAGCCCATTGTACCCAATCCACCTGATGTTACCAAACTTCGTGTTTGAGAATAGTTTGTATAGCGGGCTGCCATCATCTGATTTTGGCCTACATCCGTTACTACAATAGCTTTGTTTTGTGTGGCTTCTGAAATTTTACGTATAACTTCACCCATGGTCAATTCGCCTGTTTCAGGATGAACTTCACGTTGGATAACAACTAAAAATTCTTTTTCGTCGTACTCTTTGAAGGAATCAATCCATACGGTATGTTTATTTTCATTGATTAATGCCGTTATGGCTGGTAACGAATCTTTTACACTTGCCAAAACAGGGACGTCAGCTTTCACGTTTTTATTAATTTCGGCTGCATCAATGTCCATGTGAATTATTTTTGCCTGTTTGGCATAGCTGTTCAAGTCACCGGTTACACGGTCGTCGAAACGCATGCCGATAGCAATCAAAAGATCGCATTCATTGGTTTTCATATTGGGAGCTACATTTCCGTGCATACCCAGGAAACCTTTGTTCAGTCGGAAATCGGTTGGCATTGCCGAAGCTCCCAGTAAAGTCCACGCGGCAGGGATATCGGCTTTTTCCAGAAATGCTATTAATTCTTCTTCAGCATTTGCCAATACTACACCCTGTCCCACAAGAGCATAAGGTTTTTTTGCGGCGTTAATAAGTTTAGCAGCTTCTTCAACTTGCTTATGATTCAATTCAGGTACGGGTATATAGCTCCGAATAAATGTACAAGGTTTATATTCGAATTCGAATTCCTGAAATTGAGCATTTTTTGTCAAATCGAGCACTACAGGACCCGGGCGTCCTGACCGTGCAATATAAAACGCACGTGCTATTGCCCAAGGAATATCTTCAGCTTTCCGAATTTGATATGCCCATTTGGTTATGGGTTGTGTTATGCCCACAACATCAATTTCCTGAAAAGCGTCAGTACCTAAAAGTGCAGCACCCACCTGACCGGTTATTACTACCAAAGGAGTACTGTCGAGCATTGCATCGGCAACGCCGGTTACAGCATTTGTAGCTGCAGGCCCCGATGTTACAAGGCATACGCCTACTTTCCCGGAAACACGTGCATAACCCTGTGCTGCATGGGCCGCACCCTGTTCATGACGGGTTAATATATGATTAACTTTATGATCGTAATCGTATAAAGCATCGAAAGTGGGCATTATGGCACCACCGGGATACCCGAAAATCGTATCAACTCCTTCGTGAATCAACGATTCAATAATTGCTTTTGCGCCAGTTATTTTCATATTAGCCCCTCCAACCTACCCAAAGGGGAGGCTACAGCGGGGTAGCTGTTTATTTATGGTTACACAAATAATTTTCGCTCAATTTATTTAAGTCCCTCTTTGGGGGATTTAGAGGGCTTTTTACTCAATTACTCTCACAGCCCCTTTATCGGCCGATGTTACCATCGAAGCATACGCTTTCAGTGCTTTCGATATAACACGATTTCGGTCAGATGGTTTAAATGCATCCTTTCCTTTTGCAAGTTCAGCATTGCGACGTTCTTCAAGTTCTTTATCGGTTAGTTTTACATTAATTGAACGTGCAATAATATCAATTTCGATAATATCA
>CAZDSY010000235.1:0-2941 GCA_964508285.1 uncultured Paludibacter sp. | reverse complement strand
AACTTTCTGAACATGTTCATCGCTGATATTATCGTCAGCAGCCTGAACCATTGCATCCACAAGGTCGAGGTGTTTACCATCTAATTCTCCGGCTTCCATGGGTCCGCCCGAGACAAAAACCGCGGGAATATTCAAACGCATGGCAGCCATAAACATACCCGGAGTTATTTTGTCGCAGTTGCTTATGCATACCATTGCATCTGCTTTGTGAGCATTTACCATATACTCCACACTATCTGCAATTAAATCACGCGAGGGTAACGAATACAGCATTCCATCGTGCCCCATTGCAATTCCATCGTCAATGGCAATAGTGTTGAATTCAGCGGCAAAACAACCAAGTTTTTCAATTTCGGCTTTTACTTTTTGACCTATTTCGTGTAAATGCACATGCCCGGGAACAAACTGTGTAAAAGAATTTACAATGGCAATTAATGGTTTTCCCATTTGTTCGCTTGTCATTCCGTTAGCTCTCCAAAGTGCTCTGGCACCTGCCATACGACGTCCGCTAGTACTTGATTTACTTCTTAGTTCCATTATATATGTCATCAAATCCCTTATTGGGATATTGTTATTTTTTTTTATTTCTTAGTTCCCCATTATGGGAATTATTGGTTGTTTTAATAAAAAAACCTTTCTCTACCATGGTGAGAAAGGTTTTATGCTTTTATAATACATAAGGGTTTATACATAATTACCATCCTCACCTCTGATTCCTGACCAAAAGTAGCACGACGCTGATAATAATGCTATAAACACTTTTCAAATTCATTTTGTATTATTTTGACTGCAAAGATATATGAAAAATCAGATTCTGCAAATAGTTTAGCATAAAAAGTTTGTTTTATTTTTCAATTTATAATTCAAATGCTTGATTTAGTTATATTTTTTTTCCATAGCTTATGCTGTTAATGTAAAATAATTTTATCTGTGATTTATTGGGCATTTTTTTTCGATTGTTTAAACAATAAAAATTTTATTCAGCATTTCTACACATGATAAAAGCTATTTATTCAAAAATTACCCTAACAGAATCCTTTTCAAGTCTTTTTTCTAACCAGTCCTTAATTTTTAATCTCCCCTCAGTATTAATTTCGTTTTTCAATGAAAAAATTACCAGGGAAAATTTTTCGGGATTTTTTTCGGATTTGTTAAAGGAATAGACTTCAGCATAGCTGCATGATTGCACTTCAGGGTATAAAGTATTGATTTCATTTAAAATTACTTTACCTAACATTTCGTTTTGCCTAATACTGTCAATTTTCATTTCCTTTTTCTCAAGTGTCAAGTTCAGTTTGTTAATCTGTTCCCTTAGTTTGTACATTTCGATTGTTTCATCGTTCAGTCCGCCAAAGGTAAGTCCTTGTTCTATTATTATTTCGCTGTCCCCGAGTTTAAAATCATTCGCTTTTTCTGTAATAGCGTTTTTCTGCACATCACTAAGCGGAGTTCCCCCAAAAACAAGGTTAATTCTGCGTTTTTTCGGATCGGTTTGATACTTTAACAGATATTTTCCGTCGAAAATGCTAATGTTAGATACATACTGATTTGAACGCTGTATAAATTCTTCTTGTTTAACCAGATTGTACCCAAAATAGATGCTCGGAATTAATACAATGAGTATTACTGCTGTTATTCCATGATTAATTCTGCGTTTTTTATCTTCGGAAATGTTTGAACGGATAGGAAAACGTAAAATCTGAGAGATAAATACCGAAGCAAGTGCAATGAATATAGTATTAATAGTAAAAAGATAAAAAGCTCCGAAGAAAAAATTATACTGACCTGTAGCAAGCCCGTAGCCGGCAGTACACAAAGGTGGCATAAGAGCCGTTGCAATAGCTACACCCGGAATTACATTTCCCTTGAGTTTCGAACTGATGGCTACAATGCCTGCAAGTCCGCCAAAAAGCGCAATCAATACATCGTAAATGGTAGGACTTGTACGTGCCAACAATTCCGAATGAGCAGTTGAAACGGGACTTATGGCAAAATAAAGGGTAGAGGTAGTAAGTCCGGCAATAATTGCAAATGTAAAATTTTTTACCGAACGTTGGAATAATTCACCATTGTAAGTGGCAATACTGTATCCCATGCCGTTTATTGGTCCCATGAGCGGGGAAATTAACATGGCACCAATTATTACTGCAGTTGAATTCATATTAAGCCCAACAGAGGCAACCATAATGGCGAATATCAGAATCCACAGATTTGTGCCCCGGAAAATAATTCCTTTCTCAATTTCCTGATAAACGGTTTCGGAATCCTCTAACTCTGCTTCAAGGTTCAGTAAATCAACTATTTTTCTGAAATATGTGTTTATCTGCATATTTTTGTTATTTTGTTGCAATATGAATAAAACCCAAACATACAAAGATAAAAAAATCTGCCTACATGAACACTGTAGTTTTTAATTTGTTTAATACCGAAAAAATATTTCCATATGTTTATGAGTCAGGAAATTTCTTTTTATCGGTTGGGTAAAAAAAATCGAAGAAATTACCGAAAAAGAATTTATTTATTTTTTTCAACGTTTCTCAAAAGTACAAAACACATTTCTGTTTTCTCCCAGAATTAAAAGTTTACTTTTGCCGGATCGAAATCCTGACAAAGGTTACTTATGTCACTGTATTAAAAGCCCGAAAAAATTCATTACTTTTGCATGTATTTTTTATTACAAAATGGAATATAAATATCTCAACAAAATAAATAATCCTGACGATTTAAAGAAGGTACCGGTTGAAGAACTAAGTGCAGTTTGTGCTGAATTACGACAGTTTATAATCGAACAGGTATCAAAAAATCCCGGTCATTTAGGATCAAATCTTGGAGTAATAGAACTGACAGTTGCTTGTCACTATGTTTTTAATACTCCTTATGACCGTTTAGTTTGGGATGTTGGTCATCAGGCTTACGGACATAAAATACTAACCGGACGTCG
>CAZDSY010000234.1:0-2945 GCA_964508285.1 uncultured Paludibacter sp. | reverse complement strand
TGAAATCCATAATTGTTTATTTATTTTATTCTTTTACTATTTTTCTTGCTTCGTTAGCTATTTTTTCTGCTTGTTTCCGATATTTACTTTGAGGAAACTCGTTTATAAAGTTGTAATATTCATCGATTGTATTGCGGTATCTTTCTATTCGTTTTTCTTCAATACTTTGCAAAGCTTGCTGATATTTTGATTCGAGAATTAGGATAAGCAAATCTTCACGGTATTTTGTGTCAGGGTAGTTTTTGAGAGCATTTTGGGCAGTAATTACGGCTGATTCATAATTATTTCCCATGTAATTTCCAAGATTATAATATAATTTTGAATTTAAATATTGTTTATAAGCTAATTTGTTTTTCAACTCTTCAATCAGTTTATATGCTTCCGGAACTTTTGAACTTTGAGGATACAAGTCAACAAATTCCTGCAGTGAATTAAACGCATTTAATGTTGAAGTCTGATCCAATCGTGCATCCGGAGAGTCGAGATAATAACAATAACCTATCATATACTTGGCTTCATCAATATATTTACCTTTGGGATAGGTTTTTGCATACGTTTTAAAATATTCAGTGGCTGAATAATAATCTTTTTGCCCCATGTAAGATTTTGCCAAATAGTTTAGAATTTCTTCGGAACGTTCAGTGCCACGGTAATAGGATGTTACTTCATCGAATAAGCTCGAAGCACGCATAAAATCACCCTTTTCGAAGTATTGAACTGCTTTAGAATACTTCAATTCGGGATCGGTGCTTTTTAGCAGTTTTTGATATTCACTGCACGAAGCAAGAAAAATAACTGAAAGATAGATAATTAAAAGATTTCTTTTCATTTCAAAATTGGTCTGCAAAATTAGTTAAATAATTGGTAATAAACAAACAATAAATTTTATTTTATGAAAAATATCATCAGGAAATTTATTCGTTAAGATATTTTTTAAAACCATCGGTCATTGCAATTCCGTATTTTCCTTCTTTATCAGAATAAATCAGATAACACTCCATATTCTCAATTCTTTTGCAAACAGCTAAACTGCTATCGACACCCATAACCATAAAAGCAGTAGCAAAAGCATCAGCTTGCATCGCGGTTGGAGCTATTACAGTAGCACTAAGCAAATTATGATCTACAGGATAACCAGTCTTGGGATTAATTGTATGTGCGTATTTTTTATCGCCTTTATAATAGAACTGCCGATAATTTCCTGAAGTAGTTAGACCTACACCACTTACCGAAATCACTGTTTGTAACTCACTGTTCATGTTTGTTGGGTCATCAATAGGCTTGTCAATTCCAATTTGCCATTTTGTACCATTGGGATTCAAACCTTTACAAAATATTTCACCTCCAATATCTATCATATAATTTTTACAACCATGTTTTTCGAACAATTCGCCAATTAAATCGGCTGATAAACCCTGGGCAATAGCGCTTGCATCGAGTTGAATTTCTGGGTTTTCCTTAATTATTTTTCTGTTTTCTAATTTAATTTTTTTATAGCCGGTTAACGCTAATAGTTGAGTAACATCAGGTACTTTCGTTCGATCAGCAGCATTAAAACCAAACCCCCATGCTTTTACAAGCGGTCCTACTGTAATATCGAAAGCGCCATTAGTTATTTCTGAAACTTTTTGAGCTTCGTTGTACATTGTTTCAAAAAAGTTGTCGATTATAACAGAATCATCATTATTATTTATACGTGAAATTACAGAATTTGGATTGTATGTTGAAAGTGATAAATCAAATTTAGCGAAAAATGAATCTATTTCTGCCTGTATATCTTTACCTTCAGGATGTTGATAAGTAGCTGAGTAATAAGTTCCTTGTGCTTTACCTTCATTACTTAAATAAGGTGGTTGTTTTTGGGGAGTTTGGCAGGAAACAAAAATGCTTAAAATGATCGTAAGCATGGAAAAATTTTTAAACACTGAGATTTTATATTTTGTAGAATTTATTCCAGTGTATTGAATTTTTTGATTTGGAATTTTTTCAAACAAAAGTTTTGAAAAAATTATTTTGTGGGGAAAAGTTTTCATATATTTATATAATTGATATTCAACTAATTAATTAATGCAAGAGAATTAAATATGATAAGTTTGATTTATGGGTTGAATTCTAAACGTTTCCCTATTGCATTTTCAGCTATAATACCATTATTGTAAACTATTTTTCCGTTTACAAAAGTTTTGACGACTTTATTGTCGAAAGAAATGCCTTCGAATGGTGACCAACCACAGTGATAAAGTATATTTTCTGTTTGTACTGTCCATGACTGCTTTGGATCAACTAAAACTAAGTCGGCATAATATCCCTCGCGGATATAACCCCGTTTTTTTATGCGGAAAAGTTCAGCCGGTGCATGACACATTTTTTCAACAACTTTTTCTAAAGTAAAAATTCCTCTGTTGGCTAACTGTAACATTGCTACGAGTGAATGCTGCACAAGAGGTCCACCAGATGCTGCTTTCAGACAAGAACCTTCTTTTTCGCGGAGTAGGTGAGGAGCATGGTCGGTTGCCACAACATCAATTAAATTTGTATTAACAGCATCAATCAATGCGATACGATCGTTTTCAGTTTTAATTGCCGGATTCCATTTTATGCGATTCCCATACGTGGAATAATCTTTTTCGGAAAACCAAAAATAATGAACACATCCTTCTGCGGTTATCTTTTTGTTTGATAACGGAGCTTTATTATCAAATAATCCGAGTTCACGGCGTGTGGACAGATGCAGAACATGTAACCGGGCGTTATGTTTTGTTGCCAGTTCCACTGCAAACGATGAGGATCGGTAACATGCTTCCTCACTTCTAATTAAGGGATGATATTGAATAGGAATGTAATCGCCTAAAAGATTTTTATAATGGGCTTTATTTTGCTGAATTGTTGCTTCATCTTCGCAATGGGTGGCTATCAGCATTGGTACTTCGCTGAAAATTCGTTCA
>CAZDSY010000233.1:0-2973 GCA_964508285.1 uncultured Paludibacter sp. | reverse complement strand
TCAGTCGAATGGATGAATATATCGATTTTCTTAAATGGGCAATGATGAACGCGCGTGGAGTTCGCCGGTTGGGGTCTGCTGCTGCCGATATGGTGTATGTTGCCTGTGGCAGGTTCGATGCATTTTGGGAATACGACCTAAAACCTTGGGATGTAGCTGGCGGCGCTATCATTGTAAAAGAAGCCGGCGGAACTGTAACCGATTATTCAGGTGGTGATAATTATTTATTCGGTCGGGAAATTGTAGCTTCTAATGGTTTACTTGATGAAGTGATTTTAAAAAGAATACAAAAATTTGAAGATTTGAAAATTTGAAGATTTCAATGGAACAATTAAAGCTCTTAAAATAAATGGTAAATGACTAAATAGTAAATGACCCATGTTAATCAACGAACGAAACACACGCCGCGAACGCCTTTTACAGGTTGCTAACTTGATGATGACGGCAGCCCGCACAGCCCCAAAAGGCAAAGGAATTGACATTATAGAAGTAATATTGTTGACTGATGAAACTATAATACAACTCGCCCAAGCAATGGAAAAGTACAGCGAAAAATCAGGCTTAAAGTTTTTGCTGCGCGATGCCGAAAATATTCTGCAATCCGAAGCCATTGTTGTGATTGGCACTGCTCAGCAAGTTCAAAATCTCCATTGCGGCTATTGCGGTTTCGAAACTTGTGCAGCAAAAAACGCTTATCCTGAAGTACCTTGTGCATTAAATACAACCGATGTAGGAATTGCCATTGGTTCGGCATGTGCAGTAGCTTCCGACAACAGAGTGGATAGCAGAGTTATGTTTTCTGTCGGTAGAGTTGTTCAAGAATTAGGATGGATGCCCGGTTGTAGTAATATCTACGGAATCCCCATAAGTTCCACTTCAAAAAATCCCTTTTTCGACAGAGTACCGAAAACTCCAACTGTTGGAAAATAGAATTAAGACAAAGAACCAAGAGCCAAGATTCAATGACTAAGAACTAAAATTTGAGAGCAACTATCAAGTATCAAGAGTCAATGATAGTGGAGCGGACATTTTACTTTTTCGGATGAGCCAAAACAAGAAAATAAAAAACAGCATATTGAAAAACCAACAAGATAGACTATGGACACTGAGTTTTTTCAATGCCTGCATTGGTAATTTTCTGTTGTTTTTTGCCTTTTACCTGCTTGTGCCCATTTTCCCACTTTATTTAATTGAAAAATATGATGCATCGAAAGCGTTGGTTGGTGCGATACTTTCCAGTTATACTATTGCAGCTTTGTTAATTCGTCCCTTTGCAGGTTTTGTACTCGATATGGTATATCGTAAACCTGTTTATCTTATTGCATACTTTCTTTTTGTTCTTTCTTTTGTGGGTTATCCTTTGGCAAATGCGGTAGGATTATTTCTGTTTTTCAGAATTTTGCACGGTTTCACTTTCGGATTGGTTACCACTGCCGGAAACAGTTTGGTAATTGATATTATGCCTGCTTCGAGGCGAGGCGAAGGCTTGGGATATTTTGGTGTTGCTAATAATTTGGCAATGGCTTTCGGACCTATGACAGGCTTATTTCTACACGATTATTCCACTTTTGATGTAATTTTTTATACCGCCATTGGTACAGGCGCTCTTGGTTTTCTATTTGCATCAACCATAAAAGCTCGTAACTTGGCTGATAAAAGTACAAAACAACCAATTGCATTCGATCGTTTTTTCCTATTCAAGGGGTTCAATGCCGGTTTTACTTTGCTTTTAATGGGAATTCCTTATGGAATTGTAGTAACTTATATCGCAATTTATGGGAAGGAGCTTGGGATTACAAACGGTGTTGGTCTATTCTTTTCCTTTATGGCTGTCGGCATGATTTTTTCACGCCTAGTAAGTGGTAAATTAGTCGATAAAGGAAAGCTCTTACATGTAATAAGTTATGGAACAGCACTTTGCGTTATTACATTTTTCATATTATCTGCCCTTCACTTTTTCGAAAATAAAACTGTAATTTCTATCATTTTCTTTCTCGTTTCCTTGTTTTTAGGAATTGGTTACGGACTTATTTTCCCTGCTTACAATACACTCTTTGTTAATCTTGCCCCAAATAACCGACGTGCAACTGCCAGTTCAACCTACATGACAAGCTGGGATATTGGTGTTGGTGCGGGTCTTTTAGTGGGAGGTTGGCTTGCCGACACAGCAGGAGGATTGCAATCAGCCTATTTTGCAGGAGATTTAGCCTCTGCAATTTCAGTAATTTATTTTATCAAGGTGGCTGCGCCGCATTTTAATAAAAACAGACTGAGATGACAAAAAACTTTTTCAAAGAACCAAATACTTTGAAAAAGTTTCTCTGCTACATTTATTATAATATTCAGTTTATTTTATTGGTTCAATTCCCTCATGCGTTGGAACAACGGGCAAAATTGTACCATCGGGTGCAAAATCCAATTTATCAATACATATTTCGCGATGAAATCCTGCGGATTGTCCCATATCAATTCCTTTAGGATAGTTGAATCGATGATAAACGATATAAAATTCATCTTTACCCGGAATTTGAATGGTGCTGTGATGACCTGTGCCATAAATTCCTTTCTTTTCGTCTTTTTTCAAAATAACATAGTTTTCGGGAACGGTTACATCACTTAAAGGCGAAGTCATAATTCCATAACCAATGCTGTAATTCGGACTGCGAGTGTCGTCAATAGACCACATCATGTAATATTTTCCATTGCGATACAAAACATGACTTCCTTCGCGAAAACTTCCATGGATTTTGAAAACTTTGAGCGTTTCCTGCTTGATGGAAACCATATCTTCGTTCAGTTCGGCGCCGGCTAAAAATCCGTTTCCCCAATAAAGATAGGATTTTCCAGAAACAGGGTCGGTAAATACATCAGGGTCAATAACCTGTCCGCGATTTACACCTTCAGGTCGTTCGGCAATCAATGGTTTGCCCAAATCTACAAACGGTCCGGCAGGATTATCGGATACAGCCACAC
>CAZDSY010000232.1:0-3029 GCA_964508285.1 uncultured Paludibacter sp. | reverse complement strand
TCACCAAACGTGCAAAAGTTTACCTCGCCGCCGGCGATGCCAAAAAAGCTATCCGCATACTCGATTCACTGAGTTCACATGTTGATACTGAAATGAGTATGCTTCGGATTGAAGCGCTTATCATACTTGGACGTGATAACGAAGCACAAATTCTTGCTGATAATATTATCATTCAGGAAAATTCACAAACAGATCTGATTTGTCTTGATATAGCATATTTCTACATAGGCCAATTACAGTTCGAAACAGCCCTCGGGTTTCTCTTACGTGGTGTAGAGTTTAATGCCAAAAATACCGATTTGTTGTTCGAACTTGCATTCTGCTACGAACAACTGGCGAAATTTGATGAAGCAATACAAACATATCAACGAATTATCAATATAAATGCATTTTCATCGGAAGCCTGGTTCAATCTCGGACAAATTTATTTTGGGCGAAATGATTATGTAAATGCCCTTGAAGCATACGATTACGCATGTTCAATAAACACCGACGATATGCTTGCGTTGCTGCAAAAGGGTCATACATTATTCCAAATGGGGCTTTACACAATGGCACTCGATTGTTATTTCGATTATGATGATGCGAATTCCGACAGTCAATCGAGTATTTATATAGCAGAATGTTTCGAGAAAATGGAAGATTTCAAATCTGCACTGATGTATTATAAACAAGCAGTAGAAAACGATCCTGAAAGTTTCGATGGATTATGTGGAGCAGCGGTTTGCCTGCTCGAACTTGAAAGTTATGTGGAAAGTATCGAATACGCAGAAAGGGCACTCCGTATTGATGAAAATGCTTCTGATGCATGGGTGTATCTTGCAGAAGGACTGATTGGAATCGACGATTCTGACAATGCCTTGTTTGCTTATCTCAAATCTGTTTCGATTGACCCCGAACAACCTGATACACTGATGTCCATAGCTAATATATGTATGGAAAAAGGACAATTCGATATAGCACTCGAATATTATAGCGAAGCATTGAAACAGGATCCAGAACTTGAGTATGTACATTTGTTTATGGCTGTGGCATATTATAAAACCGGGGCGTTCCAACAATCGAAAGAAATGCTACGTGAAGCCAGTTCCCGAAGCGTTGAGGCAGAGAATCTGTTTTATGAATTATGTCCAGAGGCTTCGAAAAATATTTAATTCAAATTGTAATAATGAAAAAATTTTTTTTTCTGCTGATGCTAATTATCAGCTCTTTAAGTGTAACTTATGCAATTTCCGACAGTGTTCAGTTACAAACCTCCCAAAAACTTTCAATATTAGATAAAATTGAGAATTGGTACGAAAACAACATGAACTATGGCAGTATTACATTGCTTATGACCATAGAAAGCTCGTTTATCCCTTTCCCTTCCGAAATAGTAATTCCGCCGGCTGCATACATTGCCAGCAAGCCTGAAAGCAAACTTAATATATTTCTTGTTGTACTGTTTGGTACACTTGGAGCTTTGTTTGGGGCGTACATAAACTACTTTCTTGCATTGTGGTTAGGAAGGCCAATTCTGTATAAACTTGCCGACAGTAGATTAGGTAAATTACTTCTGCTAAGTAGTGAAAAGATTCAGAAAGCCGAAAAATATTTCAATGATAACGGAAAAATTTCAACTTTCATAGGTCGATTAATCCCCGGAATCCGACAACTCATTTCTATTCCTGCCGGTCTCGCTCGCTTGAATTTGGTACGTTTCACATTGTTTACAGCTCTTGGTGCAGGGATCTGGAATGGTGTGCTGGCTTTGCTTGGCTACATATTCCACGAAAATATGGCTATGATTAATCATTACAGTCATGAAATAGGGTTGATAATTCTTGCTGTTGTTCTGCTTGTTTCTGCGCTCTATATTTTTAAAGTTTTCAGATCAAAAAAGAAGAAATGAGAAAATTCGGATTAATTGGTTACCCGCTCGGACATTCATTTTCGAAGAAATATTTTACAACAAGATTCGAAAATGAAAATATCGATGCAAAGTACGATTTGTACGAACTTGATAAACTTGAAAAGTTTGAAAATCTGAAACAAATATCGGAATTATGTGGACTGAATGTAACTATTCCTTATAAAGAAAAGATAATCGGATTTTTAGATGAGCTGGACGATACAGCTAAAAAAATAGGAGCAGTTAATGTGATTAAGTTTATTAGAACTGAATGTCAATTAAAACTGAAAGGCTATAACTCGGATACCATAGGTTTTGAAAAATCTCTTCAACCGCTTTTAAAATCTCATCACTCTAAAGCATTAATACTCGGAACAGGCGGTGCATCAAAAGCCATAAAATACGTTCTCGATAATTTAGGAATTTCTTCTGTTTTTGTATCGCGAAATCCATCCGAAAATATGCTTACATATCAGCAAATTGACAAAAAAATTTTAAACGATTTTAAACTGATAATCAACGCTTCACCTGTCGGTACTTTCCCAAACGTAAATCAATGTCCGGATATTCCTTATCAGTTTCTCGATTCTTTGCACGTACTTTATGACCTGGTTTACAATCCTGCCGAAACATTGTTTATGAAAAAAGGGAAGGAGAGAGGAGCAACAGTTTGCAACGGCGAAGCAATGCTGATTGGTCAGGCTGAAGCTGCATGGCAGATTTGGAATTGTTAATTTCATTATTGTATGCTCTTTTTGAGAAAGATGAATTCAATTGAAAATGTCAGAATATTCACCATCCCGGGGTTTCTTCTAAAGGGTGCTTTTGCTTTTCCGGGGTTGGGAATTTTTGTTCAACGAGCACATATGAACAATAAAAACCTGCTTATGCATGAGTTCGGGCATATTTTACAATTTCGCAAGTATGGTTTTTTTGTGTTTTGGTTTAAAATTGCCCCGGCAAGTTTTTTTAGTGCACTTAAGTCCCGCATTTATTCAACTCATCAACACAAACGTACTAAAGTAGAAATTGATGCTAATGTACTTGCATACCATTATTTTAAAAAACCAACAGACTGGTATCATAGCCAATTTCCGGTAAAGTAAAGTTGTTATTCAATCCTTTTTTGTAAACTCGT
>CAZDSY010000231.1:0-3036 GCA_964508285.1 uncultured Paludibacter sp. | reverse complement strand
TGATACTCATAAGTCCAAAAAAGCTGCTGTACAATACCAGCCCCAACTCCGGTAATCAAATAATAATATAAGAAGCGCTTTGAACCCCAGGCATACTCGAGCACACTGCCAAACATAAAGAGCGCAAACATATTGAAAAATATGTGATTGAACCCTCCATGCATAAACATATAGGTAAAAAGCTGTGCGATATTAAATTTCCCGGAAGCCCAATAATGCATGCCAAGCACATCGGTCAGGTCAATTACAATATCCCATTTACGAAGCAAACCCGGCAAAGCAATAGTGGCAAGCCACATAATGATATTGATGGCGATCAAGTTTTTAACTACGGGAGGTATGGAACTTAAAAGCGAGGAACGATTCTGATACATATAGAGTAGATATTTTTAACTCCTTTAGTTTATTCAAAAAAATTCAACTTTAAATCATTCAAACAAAAAAAGGATTGTTGTTGTTTTAGAAGCACAAAAATAATGAAAATATGGGTGAAAATATGTTGTTTAACATACTTTTTAAGTTGTAACAATACTCAAAATTTCTCAAAAGTTCAAACAGTGAAATTAGTTTCGAAAAGTAAATTTCGAATACCTTCAACTAATTACATATGAAACATATCAGTTAAAGTACCTTTATAACCCACTTTTCTTATTATTCTTATTTCCAATTCACCAATCACCACTCCCAACTTTACTTCCCAATCGGTTGAATTTTTCTTCGTACTTCTTTGGATATTTCAAGGAACATAAAATTTACTTTACCCGAGTGAATTTCTTCCTCGTATTGTTTGTATTTTTTTGTGGCATATTCTTTTGATTTCTCGAAAGTTATACGTGACATTTGGTTTTGCGATTTTCCGACCATTGTCGAATCGAGATGTTCGTCGGGGAAAAAATCATCCATATCAACATCACCAATCATACTGGTTTCCAGAAAATTAAGTTCCTTACGGTTCGATGCAGTATAATAACCCACAAACATATGGCCGGGAGTACGTACAAGAATTGGTTCGATATTGATGGCACGTAATAATGATGCAAATAAAACGCTGCCATCTACGCAGTTAATTTGTGAGGAATTCAGTGCATCTTCGAAAGTTCGTACGCGTTGCGAAAAAACCACATTGCTCGATAAACTTGTATTCGAAACAGAACTGTAGCGAAAATTACGTTTTTGAAGTATATTCCATAAAGCATACACTTGTTTATCTACAACTGCAGCTCCTCCGGCCTGATAACCTAAAAAACGGTTTACGATACGCGTATTCAAAGCCTCGCGCAGCAATTGGTCTATCATAGGATGATCTTCGTTAACATAAGCAGCGAAAAAAATTCCTGTATCGTGAAACTGTTTGCCTTTGGTAATATAGCCCAGCAAACATTCGTTAATGCTTCGTACTGAATAAGTTCGCACCTTTTGTCCAAGTTTTTTTCCATTAATCTCAGCAATAGCCACAACACTAACAGGTTCAGCCTGAAGGTTATTTTTCAGCATTTCATATTTCCAAATTACGTCCGGATAAATTACATACTCTGTATTTGCTTTTGGTAAAACAAACTCTGAAACCGATTGTGCAAAAAATTTGGTTTCAGACAATTCCACTCTTACGCTGCTCAAAGCTTTACCGGAGCGAATACGAACCGCTATCATCGATTTTGGATTTCCTACAAACATGGTATCGGAAGGTAAAATAATTTGAGCATCGGTTGTTGCAACAGAAAGAATAACAGAAGGGAAAATATTTCCTCCCAGATTGTCGGTAATTTCAAAACCGTAACGCAGGTTTGAGTTATTAAATAAAAAATATCCGGATATAGAAATGATAATAATAACAACCATCAGAATAATCCATTTAAGCCCGGGTTTCTGCACTGCATTCATAGGAAACGATAGTTTTTTAATAAAGTTTCAAAGAGTTTATTTGAATAACAAATCTGCCTTGCAGTCATAATAAATGATTAAAATACACCACTAAGGCACTACGTACACTTAGATTCACATAGATAATTATGAAAAAATTGAACATCAAGAAAAACACCAGTGTTTTTAAATTATGATTAAAAAATACTACTAAGTTACTAAATGCACTAAGATTCATACAGAAATAATGGAAATAGAATATCAAGAAAAATACCAATGTTTTTAAATTATATTTAATAGTTTCTATCTCACTTAATAATAATAAATATAAAAGATAAGCTTTTAATCCTTGTATTATTTCTTAAATTAAAGCTTATTGCATCTTAGTGTACTTAGTGTGTTAGTGGTAAAAAATTTATACTCAAATTCACAAAGCTCTTATCGTAAACTATTTATTGAAATCATTTAAAACATAAAAACCTAACCGGGCTGTAGAACCGGCCAGGTTTATGAAATAATAAATTAGAATACCTGTCAGAAAATATGCACAAAATATTTCCAAAAAAATGTCTCAGAGGTTTATTCTACAAACAATGCATTTGCTATATCCTGAGCCACTTCAGCACCTTTTAGGTCTTTTACAAGTTCGAGTGCAAATTTCACTGCCACACCTGCAGCTTTGGCTGTAAAAATATTACCTGCCTGAACTACTTTTTTTTCTGAAACTTTTGCATCGTAAAGATAATTTTCAAATCCAGGGTAGCATATGGCTTCTTTACCTTTTAGTAAATTCATTTTGCCGAAAATGGAAGGAGCAGCGCAAATTGCAGCAAGCCTCCCTCCTGCTTCAGCTTGGTTTTCAATCAGCTTTTTCAAACCTTCATGTTTTTCCAGATTTGTAGTTCCGGGTAGTCCACCGGGCAAAAACAGCATTTCGTTACCGGCGAAATCCACTTCACTAAAAAGTTTATCTGCCAAAAGAGTTACTCCATGTGCTCCAGTAACTAATTTTTCACTTTTTACCGAAACGGTAACAAGGTCAATACCAGCGCGTCTGAAAATATCGATGGGTGCAATGGCTTCAATTTCTTCAAAACCATCAGCAAGGAATAAGAATACTTTCGTTGTTTTCATTGTTCGATTCGTAAAAAGATTTTTTAGAATTTAATATCAATA
>CAZDSY010000230.1:0-3059 GCA_964508285.1 uncultured Paludibacter sp. | reverse complement strand
CGGGCGACTGAAATGTATTATTAACGCCTTTTTTGTCGCGATAAAGTTCTTCGCCGGCATAAATAAATGGCACACCCATCGAAGTAAATACAACTGTTTGAGCCAATTTATTAAAACGTTTTAATTCAGCTGGTGTTACACCGAGTGGTTTCGAAAGTGTAAGTTTATCCACAAGACTCATATCGTCATGACAGGAAACATAATTAATAATCTGGGTTGGATTATTAGTATAAGGTTCTTTTGAATAAATGGATTTGGAATAATCAATCTGCGGATGAAACGAAGTTCCGGCAATACCGAATTTTACACTTTCTTCCAAACTGTCAACTCCGGATGCAAAACCCGGAATTTCCTTGTGCATCCAACTTCCTTTTAATGCATCCCGAAGGTCATCGCTGAATACACCTATATTGTCAAGCATTTTTGCATTGCGTTTCAGCGCAAGTTTATCATCGGGTAAAGTAGTGCTACCTGCAGTCCAACCTTCGCCATACACATAAATTGTAGGATCAACTTCGTCAAGAGCAGCACGTACAGCATTCATAGTTTCTATATCGTGAATTCCCATTAAATCGAACCTGAAACCATCGACTTTATATTCGGTAGCCCAGTAAACTACAGATTCGATAATGAACTTACGCATCATGGCACGCTCCGAAGCAGTTTCGTTACCACAACCCGAAGCATTCGACCATGTGCTGTCATTTACCATCCGATAAAAATAACCCGGCACCAATTGATTTAAATGTGAATTTTCACCTTCGAATGTATGATTATATACCACATCCATAATTACACGAATACCATTTTTATGAAGTGATTGCACCATTTGCTTAAATTCTTTTATTCTCGTAACCGGATTATACGGGTCGGTTGAATAACCACCTTCGGGGACATTATAATTTAATGGATCATAGCCCCAGTTGTATTTGTTTTCGTTGAGACGCGTTTCATCAATTGAAGCATAATCGTACGATGGTAATAAATGAACATGTGTAATACCAAGTTCCTTAAGGTGATCAATTCCTGTAGATTGTCCATAAGAATTTTTTGTACCATGTTCGGTAAAAGCAAGAAATTTCCCTTTATTTTTAATACCCGAATTTGGTGAAACTGAGAAATCACGCATGTGAACTTCGTAAATAATTATATCGGTAAATTCTTTTAACGGCGGACGAACATCATTTTCCCAACCTTCGGGATTGGTATCGGCAAAATCAATAATTGCTGCACGTTTACCGTTCACTCCAGTTGCTTTTACCCACATACCAGGTGTTTCTTTATACCATTTATCGCCAATTTTTATCTGAAATGTATAAAATTTTCCTTTTAAATCTCCCTTTAATGTTTTATACCAGGTTCCTTGTTTACCACGTTTCATATCGTATGTTTCGTAGGCAGAGCCTTCGTAACCATTATCGTACAATAAGAGTTTTACCTGCGTTGCTGCAGGCGACCAAACTCTGAATTTTGATGATTTTGGTGTGTAAGTCAGTTCAAGATCCTTACCATCATAAACCGGATACTGATCGAAGTCAGTGTATTGAGGCGTTTCGTTGCAAGCAAGAACTAATACCGATGCTAAAAGCATAATTAAAAGATGTTTATACATAATATTTTGATTAAAATTTTTCAGAAAAAAACAAAAATACAAATATAATTTGAATTTTTATTCCGGAGTTTTAATGTTATTTCGATATGTTTATGCAAACGATTACGAACATAAAAAGCCACGCATTGCCAAATTTTAAAATTCTGCAATACGTGGCTTATTAATAAAAATTCTGCTTATAAAATACCGTTGCGTTTAAGCAAAGCGTCAATAGTTGGCTCCTGCCCTCTAAAACGCTTATAAAGTGTCATTGGGTGTTCTGTACCACCTGTCATAAGAATATTTTTACGAAACAAGTCAGCAGTTTTCTTATCAAAAATTCCATTTTTCTTAAATACTGAAAATGCATCGGCATCGAGCACTTCTGCCCATTTGTAACTATAATATCCGGCAGCATAGCCTCCTGAAAAAATATGGCTGAAAGTAGGACTCATTCCGGATTCGTTTACAACAGGTAATATTTGAGTTGAAGCCATTGCATTTTTTTCAAATGTAATTACATCGCCTGTATATGGTTGTTCGAGTGTGTGCCATGCCATATCGAGATAACCAAAACTTAACTGACGAAGTGTAGCATAAGCAGTATTGAAATTATCAGCATCATTTATTTTCTTGATTAATTCAGCAGGTATTTTTTCACCTGTCTGATAATGAACTGCAAAACCATCCAGAAATTCTTTTTCAACCGCCCAGTTTTCCATAATTTGGGATGGTAACTCTACAAAATCACGATAAACGCTTGTACCGGAAAGTGATTCATATGTACATTTTGTTAACATTCCGTGCAAAGCATGTCCAAACTCATGCAGAAATGTAGTAAACTCATCGAAAGTTAGCAAAGCAGGTTTTGTTTCGGTTGGTCGGGTAAAATTCATTACAATAGTTATATGTGGGCGACTGTCCTTTTTTCCTTCCATCCACTGACCTTTAAACTCGTTCATCCATGCTCCGGCACGTTTTCCATCGCGAGGGTGAAAATCGGTATAAAGTACGGCAACGAATTTACCTTTCTCGTCCAAAACATCATAAGCATCAACTTCGGAATGATAAACCGGGATTGTAGGATTTTTGACAAACCTGATTCCATAGAGTTTCGTGGCAAGCCCAAAGACGCCTTTTTTAACGTTTTCGAGTTCAAAATAAGGTTTCAAAATTTCATCGTTCAATTCATATTTTTCATCTTTCAGTTTGTCTGAATAATATGACCAATCCCAGGGCATGACTTTAAAATAAGCACCATTGCTGTCGGCATATTTTTGCACTTCTGCATATTCTTTTTCGGCAACAGGTTTGTAGGCTGCAAGTAATTTATCGAGAAGATTATAAACATTTTCTTTATTTTCGGCCATACGTTTTTCGAGCACGAAATCGGCATGCGATTTATAGCCCATAAGATTTGCAATCTGAAGTCGGACATCTGCAATTTTACGCAAAATTTCGCGATTAT
>CAZDSY010000229.1:0-3102 GCA_964508285.1 uncultured Paludibacter sp. | reverse complement strand
CCAAATCTGCATAACAGTCGGGAACAGATTCACGAATTATTGTATCCCAGAAAAGCACACCAGGTTCAGCAGATTGCCATGCATTGTGTACAATCTTTTTCCATAATGCCGAAGCATCAATTTCCTTTTTAAACCATGGTTCGTTGGAAGATATTGGATATTGCTGTACGTATGGCTTTCCCTCAAGAGCAGCACGCATAAAGTTGTCATCGATTTTAACAGACACATTCGCGCCGGTAACTTTTCCTGATTCCATTTTAGCATCGATAAACAGTTCAGAATCGGGATGTTTAATAGAAACACTTAGCATCAAAGCACCACGACGACCATCTTGAGCCACTTCGCGGGTGGAATTAGAGTAACGCTCCATAAAAGGCACAATACCTGTTGAAGTAAGTGCTGAATTATTTACTGGAGAGCCTTTAGGACGAATGTGAGATAAATCGTGCCCTACTCCTCCGCGACGTTTCATTAATTGTACCTGTTCTTCGTCAATTTTAATGATGGCACCATAAGAATCCGAATCACCATCGAACCCGATAACAAAACAGTTAGATAGCGAAGCAACCTGATAGTCGTTTCCGATTCCGGTCATTGGACTTCCCTGCGGAACAATATACCTGAAATCTTTGAACAATTCAAAAAGCACATCCTCACCCAGTGGATTAGGATATTTTTGTTCAATACGTGCAATTTCTCTCGCCAAACGGCGATGCATGTCATCCGGTGTGAGTTCGTAAACATTACCATACGAATCTTTTAACGCATACTTGGTTGCCCATACAGTTGCAGCTAATTCGTCTCCTTTAAAAAATTCAAGAGATGCTTTGCGGATTTCTTCCTGTGAAAAAATTTTTGTTTCCACTACTGTTTGTGTAAAATGTAATATATTAATAACTTAATAAAATAATTATGGGGCTATTTTGGAGTTACAAGTTTAATCAATATTTCCCATAAATACAACCAAAAAATATATATTTTTACATATTACAAATTACAAGTTTCCCGAAATAATTTTTATGTTTTTTATAATCAATGGTTTACAAAAATATATATTGAAAAATGTTTTCCAAAATATTTTTTTAATTAAGTTTGTGGCATAACATTTGGAAAACTGTTTAATGTAAGGAATGCATTAAAAGCTCATCTCAAAAAGGTAGAATCTTTACTAATCTCACCATTATGTACCATAAAAATAGAAGCAGACTGATCAATTTGGATAAGAATTTGATCGAGATGTTCACGGTTAGTGTCAGTAATAAAAATTTGACCGAAGTTATGACCGGCAACAAGTTCTACAATTTTTTTTACACGTTTCGAATCAAGTTTATCGAAAATATCATCTAATAAAAGTATTGGTGATAAATTATGGATACGCTTCAAAAAATTGAACTGGGCAAGTTTAAGCGAAATCAGGCAAGTTTTAGCTTGACCTTGTGAACCTACTCTTTTTAGTGGATAATTTCCTAATGTAAGTTCGATTTCATCACGATGAATGCCACGTGTAGTGTAACCAATTAATCTGTCGCGCTCACGGGTTTCGGCAAGCATTTTGGATAGAGAGCCATTTTCAAGTGCTGACTGATACGTTAAGCCTGCCTGTTCCACACCTTGCGAAATCTCAGCATAATATTCATTGAAAATTGGAACAAACTGAGAAATAAAATCGCGTCGTTGTTCATAAATGTAAGTGCCGAAAAAGGAGAGTTTTTCTTCCCAAATTTCAAAAAGTGCGGTTTCGGGTAAATTTTCCTGTTTAAGTAAGGCGTTTCGCTGCTGTAGCGCGTTATTATAATTAATAAGATATTCAAGATAGGTATGATTGAACTGCGAAATCACCCCATCCATAAATTTACGTCGTTCATCGCTTCCATCCGAAATCAGAGATGCATCATCGGGCGAAACTAACACCAAAGGCAGCAAACCAATATGATCGGACAAACGTTCGTACTCTTTTTTATTCCGTTTAAACTGCTTTTTCTGTCTGCGTTTCATGCCACACATAATTTCTTCTTCATTTTGCTTTACGGAATATTTTCCCTGAATCATAAAAAAATCAGCTTCATGATTGATGTTTTGCGAATCGATAGCAGAAGAATGACTTTTGCAGAACGACAGGTAATAAATTGCATCCAACACGTTGGTTTTCCCCATGCCATTATCGCCAATAAAACAGTTAATCTTAGATGAAAACTGCAAATCGGCAGAAATAATATTTTTAAAGTTTAATATGGAGAGGGAATTGAGTTGCATGAAAACCTTAGTTATTACTGAAATGCAAATTTACGATTTTTCGGAATGGAATTAAGGACTGAAAACAGAAAGTTATGAACAAAAAATGTCAATATCTAGAGTTGTCATCGTTCAAATTTATTTAACTTTGCTGTCAAAACAAACAAATTTCTTTTAATTACATGATAAATAATTCAAAAAACAAACTTAACAAGTTTATTTTCTTGTTTGCTTTTTTATTTTCAGTTACAAGTTGCACTAAGCAAAATATAAATTCAAAAATAATTGATGCTGAAACAGATAACTTTTCCGATTCCACCATTATTACCGACTGCAACTACACTTTTGAAGAAGCAATATCGGGCACTAAAGCGCCTAAGCACATTATAAATCAGCTTGAATTGATTACGGTAAAATATTATTCGATGGATGGAAAAATTCATCAGGGACAAATTTTGACGAATAAAAAAATATCAAAAGATATTGCAGAGATATTTGATTTTATGCTCGAAGTGAAATTTCCGGTCTATCAAGTTATTCCAATAGTTCGTTACGAATGGAATGATGAAAAATCGATGGACGCAAATAACACTTATTGCTTTTGTTACCGAAATATCAGTTTTTCAAAACATGCCCTAGGATTGGCAATTGACATTAATCCAAGGCAAAACCCGCTGATTTGGAAAGAAGGATATAAACACAAAAAAAATGTTCCTAAAGGAGTTGTTTATAATCCTGAAATTTCAGGAACATTTACTCAGGATAATCCGGTAGTTTTAAAATTTAAATCAATGGGATATAAGTGGGGGCACGAATTTCGTAGAAATAGTGATACACATCACTTCGAAAAAAGATAGAAATCTCACAAAA
>CAZDSY010000228.1:0-3155 GCA_964508285.1 uncultured Paludibacter sp. | reverse complement strand
TCCGTTTCGTTCAGCCACTTTAAGTATTGACTCGGCAATAGTTGAATCTGGTTTTAATCCAATCATGTAATTGTTGGTTTTAATACCGCAAGCAAGTGCTGTACCACCGGCTCCTGAGTCAGTTGTATAATTATTGGCTGAATATGTTTTTACAAATCCTCCTACAGGCATACGTTCGAGGTTTAATTGATTACCGTTTGCAATCATAGCAGTGTAAATGTGAGGGATGCCCATACCATCACCAATCATAAAAATCACATTTTTTGGTTTTTTTGCATCAACAAAATTTATGTTGATAAATAAAAGACTCAAAATGAAAAATACATTTATTTGTTTCATAATTTTAAACGTAATTTTAAACCCCTATTATAACCAAATTGAAAGATATGGTGTTTAGGTGTAATTTTTTGTAACAATTTATTTTATTTAGATAATTCGTTTGCTATTCCTTTAAGTTCTTTTCTTATTCGTTTTAAACGCTCAACAAGCTGTTGTTGTTTAGCTACAGTGTCTTTTTTTTGACCTAACCGGCGTTTAGCTCCATCAAGGGTAAGTTTTTGTTCATTTACAAGAAATGCAATCTGTTTTATTGTTTCAATATCTTCTTTAGTATAAAAACGTGTTCCTTTATCGTTTCGTTTTGGTTTTAGATGTTTAAATTCTTTTTCCCAAAAACGCAAATTTGACTGACTTAAACCGGTCAAATCCGAAACTTCAGAAATTGAATAGTACATTTTTTCCATTTCAAATTACTATTGAAAAAAGTTTATTTCATGATTTTCAATTTTTTACCGGCTTGGATTTTAGAACCACGGATATTATTCCACGATTTTAGTTTGCTAACCGATACACCATAACGAGCAGCAATCTGACTAAGCGTTTGTCCTCTTCGTACTGTATGATATGTAATTCTGTGTGAACTGCCGGAACTTCCCGGTGTTACCGGAGTCTGTACAATTTCAACTTCACTTCTGCGTGTATTAATGAGTGAATCTGCTTTATACGAAGTAATTTCAGCATACCGTTCAATAAAATTATTGGCTGATGCTAAAGGTAAGCATAATGCATAGGGTTTAATATCTCCGGGGATAAAATTTTTCCGATATTGTGGATTGAGTAGCCTGATTTCGTCCACGGGGATATTTAATACAGCAGAAATCTGCTCAAAATGAATACGTTCGCGTACTACAATCGTATCGGTTAAAGCCGGCATTTTAACTTTTGCCTTGCATATTTTGTGATGTGATGCATAGTACATAGAATAATTTGCTGCAATAAAAATTGGAACATATCCTCTTGTTTCAGCAGGTAAATAAGGGTAAATTGCCCAATAATCTCGTTTACCGCCAGAACGTCGGATAGCCTTATTAACATTCCCTGGTCCACAGTTATATGCGGCTATTACCATATGCCAGTCACCGTAAATTGAAAAAAGATCTTTCAGAAACCGTGCTGCAGCATGCGTGGATTTTATCGGGTCGAGACGTTCATCTACGAGACTGTTAATTTCGAGACCGTACATTTTACCGGTTCCTACCATAAACTGCCATAAACCCGCTGCGCCCATGCGCGATAATGCAGTAGTGTTAAGTGCCGATTCAATAATCGGAAGATATTTTAGCTCAAGAGGAAGATTATTTGCGCTTAATATTTGTTCAAATATCGGAAAATAATAATCACTCATACCAAGCATATATTCCATTTGACGACGTTTACGAACGGTGTATAATTCAATAAACGATTTTACAAAGTTGTTAAAAGGCATTTCCATTATGCAGGGCATTTTGGAGAGTCTTACTTTGTACACTGAGTCTGAGATAACTTCGTTAAATTCTTCTGTTACACAATCCGAATCGTCAGCATATTGAACAAACCAGGTATGAAGCAAGTTATCAAGCGTATTATCATAATCATAAGGAACCGAAACTGAAGAATCAGGCAAGATTGACTCCTGATTGAGTGGATTCTGTGGTAAAACCGATGAATTCACATTCATGAATCCGGTCAAAAATAAAAAAGAAGGAAGTATCAAAAATCTTAATTTCATTATTCAAAATAATATCTTTTAGTTTACACTTTTGCTATTTAATTCTGAGGCTCAACTGTAATCCGGCTGATTTTCCTTTAGCATATCTGTTTTCGAAAATTGCCGGGCTTAGTTTGAGCGATAAATCAGGGCTAATGTCGAAATCGTACAACTGCGCATCAACAAATGCATCGACTAGCGTAATGGCATAATAAGCTACAGAAACAATAATACTTAAATCGCGATTGTACCTGAATTTTTCCATTTGCGTTTTTAAAATTCCGGTATAATTCGAAATACCACCGTAAGTGTCCACAGTATAACCTTCGGGCAAAATATCGAGGTAACTTGTAGTCGATTCGTTGGTGTCAATTATGTCTCTGTAAGCATTTCTGTATGCCTGATAACGTAAAGAATTCCAAGTTATTGCATACGTACAGCCAAGAAATCCGGCGTAAACAATCGGCATTTTCCAGTACCGTCGGTTCATAAACTGACCATATCCGGGTATAATCGCCCCCATCCATATCACGCGCTCTGGATCGGGTTTAAAATTTTCAGTGGTTAAGGTATCGTAAGTTACCGTATTTTTTTTTTCGGTATTTTTTATTGTTTTTTTTGAAAAAATACTATCCTGCAGTATTGCTGCATTATCTGTTTGCGGTTGATATGCAAATAATGTTACTTTAAACGCAACAAGCAGTATAAATAATATTTCAAATTTTAACTTCACTTATTTCAGTAAATAAAGTTAAATCCTGTCGAGCAGTTCCATGATTCGTGTCAGTTCATCATCATTCCCGAAAGGGATAGAGATTTTTCCTTTGCCGTTTTCGTCGCAGGCAAACTGAACTTTAGTGCCAAAAACCTGGCTCAACTTTTTTTTCAGTTCATCATATTCTTTTAAGTGAGCTATGCTGTTTTTCGAATTTGTATTTTTTATTTCCTCAGGATGGAGCATTTTTCGTACCTTATTTTCTACTTCACGTACCGAAATGCCTGTTTTAAGTATTTCCTCATATAAATGTAGCTGCTGAGCCGGATCAGTTAAACCAAGAATTGCTCGTGCATGACCCATATCAATTTTTTTATCCTTAATACCCATCTGAATTTCAGCCGGTAACCTCAG
>CAZDSY010000227.1:0-3161 GCA_964508285.1 uncultured Paludibacter sp. | reverse complement strand
TAAATGACCATTCATTTGATGTTCTTCTCGGTCATGAATCATATTCCTATTTATACAACTATCTGACTGCACAGAAAACAGGTTTTCCATTTGCAGGTTTGTATGAGCTAACAGCCGGTTCAACAATTGCAGATGCAGACTCTTACGAACATAATTATAGAATTGAATCATACTTCTCGCGTTTAAACTATGGTTTCATGGATAAGTATTATTTGTCAGGAAGCTTCAGAACCGATGGTTCATCGAGATTTAATCTTGAAAACAACTGGGGTAACTTCTGGTCTGCAGGGGCAAGTTGGAGAATATCTCAGGAAGCTTTCATGAAAGATTTGACATGGATTGATAATATGACATTGAAAGCAAGTTACGGTGAGCAAGGTAATGATGCTATAGGCAGCTACTACGCTTGGCAATCTCTTTATAATCTTGGATATCCGAATGCAAACGCCAATGGCGCAATGGTAACTTCTGTTGAGAATAAAAAGGTATCATGGGAGAAAAATCAAAACCTGAATGTAGGTCTGGAATTCCGGTTATTTAATCGTTTAAACGGAACAGTTGAGTATTACAACCGTAAAACAGTGGACATGTTGCTTTACAAACCAATGGCAACTTCATTAGGTTTTGATGGTGTAAATTCAAACATCGGAAGTATGCTTAATACAGGTTTTGAACTTACATTATCAGGAGATATTATTAAAACCCGTGATTTCAAATGGAATGCTACGTTAATTGGACAAACTTTGAAAAATAAAGTTTTAAAGCTTGTTGATGGTAAAGATATTACTTCAGGTCAGCAAATCATTCGTGAAGGCGAACCTCTTTACTCGTTCTACATGGTAAAATCAGCTGGTGTTGACCCTGCTACAGGAGACCGCTTGTTCTGGTTTTTCAAAAAAGACGCTGATGGTAATAAAATTGAAGGTTCAGACTATATCTCAAGCGATGTAAACGCAACTTCAAATTACCGCCAGTTAATGGGAAGCCGTATTCCAATACTACAAGGATCTTTCAATAATGCATTAACTTACAAAAACTTCGATTTATCAACCGTTATGACTTTCTCATTGGGTGGTAAAGTCCTCGATTATCAGTATCAGAGTTTTATGAATCCGATGTATGTTGGACAAAACTATCATGTTAATATTCTCAGGGCATGGAAACAACCGGGCGATGTAACTGATGTACCAAGAGTCGTAAAAGGTATGACTACCGTATTTTCTGACCAAAGCCTTATTGATGCATCATATCTAAGTATCAAAAATATTACATTCGGCTATACTATGGATAGCAAGACTGTTAAAACACTTGGACTGAAATCACTTCGGGTATTTGCTTCGGGTGAAAATCTCGCTCTGTTTACTTACCTGGATGGTATGAACCCTCAGTCGAATTTTACTGGAACAAGCAACTATTCGTATGTAGCAAATAAAGTTATGTCGATAGGTTTGGATATTAATTTCTAAAATTTAAAATGAGAAACAAAATGAAAAAAATATTATCATTCATAGCCGGAGTTGCAATTATGGTTAGTTTTTCGGCATGTTCCGAAGATTTTCTTGTAACCAATCCAACCGATAGTACATCCGGTACAACAATTTTTAAAGACGATGCAAGTGCTCTTGTAGCATTGAACGGAATTTACAGATCAATGTATATATCAGGATGGTCTGCAGGTAATACTCACCAAAACTTCGGTAACTTATCTACGATTTTGTTTGCCGATTTAATGGGTGAAGATATGGTACAGAACGAACAAGGGAACGGTTGGTTCTGGTTTGATTATACTTACGATGTTCGAAGCAGATATACCAGTAAAAACTGGAGATCGTATGCGACCTGGAATTATTATTACAGTTTAATATGTAATGCCAATTACATTATTGCACAGAAAGATAATATAGGTGGTGACAAGAATAAAGTAAAATATATTGTTGCCGGAGCTTATGCCATTAGAGCTTATTCCTATTTTTATCTGATACAAACTTTCCAGCAAACATATAAGGGACATGAAAACTTGCCGGGAGTGCCCGTATATACAGAACCTACTACAAGTACCTCCGAAGGAAAACCAAGAGGTACAGTGCAGGATGTTTATACTTTAATAAACGCAGACTTGGACGAATCTATTAAATTGTTTGAAGAAAGTGGTGTTGCACAAATAGATAAATCCCACATTGACCTTTATGTGGCAAATGGTTTAAAAGCGAAAGTTGCCTTGGTTCAGCAAAACTGGCAGGCTGCAGCCACTGCTGCTGCTAAAGCCAGAACGAAGCCCGGACTTACCCTAATGCCGAAAGATGATGTTACTAAAGGTAACAATCTGGTAACATTAGGAGGAGTTATGTGGGGAGCAAAAATAATTGCCGATCAGGCTACCGTGTATGCTTCATTCTTTTCGCACATGGATCCAACGGCCGGGATGTATGGTGGCGACTCACGTAAATGTATTAGTTCATGGCTCTACGGTCAAATACCTGCCACTGATGTTCGTAAAGCTTTGTGGAATGGTAAATTAGCCAAAGACGAAACTTCAGGACCTAACGTTAGTTACTGTCAGTTTAAATTTTTATTCTCCGACAAAAGTGCATACCTTGGCGATTATATTTTTATGAGAGCCGAAGAAATGTTATTAACAGAAGCCGAAGCAAAATGTCAACTTGGTCAATATACCGAAGCTCGCAACTTATTGACTCAGTTGGGTGCAGTTAGAGACCCTGATAATTATGCTGCAAGACTTGCTACTTTTAGCGATTCTAAAACACTTACCAAAGACGAATATGGCACTACTTCGGCTGCTGTCCCTGTTACACTGCTCGATGAAATTCTTTTACAACGTCGTATCGAATTATGGGGTGAAGTCGGTCGTATTTATGATTTGCAAAGACTTGGTGTTGGTTTTACACGTAAGTTTACCGGAACAAACCATAAAACCGCAGCTCAACTTAGTAAATTTTCTGATGCAGAAAGAACTCCTGCATTCAAAGAATTTATTCTTACACTACCTCAGTCTGAATTTGATGGCAATAAAAGCCTGAATCAGCAAACAGATCAGAATCCTATGTAAATCAATTATTAAAAGTAAACGTTATGAAAAAAAATAAATATATTTTATTGCCGGTTTTCTTGTTGGGAGTTATTTTCTCATCTTGTGATCAGGA
>CAZDSY010000226.1:0-3177 GCA_964508285.1 uncultured Paludibacter sp. | reverse complement strand
GTGAATCTTTATTAGGCGGTGCCGAAATGCCACGCATAGCAAACCAGATTGAACGCGCATCAAATGGTAATATAACCAAAGATAACTTACTGAAAAGAGCAGCCGAAGCTTTTGAAGATTATTACCAGAAAGTGGATGAAGCCACTCTTCCTGTTATGCTTACCGAATATCGTAAAGCCGTTGATGCCGATGCATTGCCCGAAATATATCGCACTATCGACAAAAAATTTAAAGGAGACTATAAAAAATACGCCCAATGGCTTTATTCAAAATCGGTTTTTTCATCGCTTGATAAGTTTGAGAAAGCTGTAAAAACCGGGAAAACAAATTTCAGTTCTGACCCTGCAGTATTGTTTATGAAGGATATTTTAAAAACGAACGATGCATTTCTAAAAGGTGAATACACGAAACTTTACGCAAAAATTACCGATGCCGAACGCGTTTATCAAAAAGGTTTAATGGAAATGGCAGCCGTAACCGGTAAAGTGCTTTACCCCGATGCAAATTCAACAATGCGTCTTACTTACGGCAAAATTAGTGGCTACCAACCTGCCGATGCTGTTTCTTACAGTCATTTCACTACAACTCAAGGTATTCTTGAAAAAGAAAAACCGGGAGATTATGAATTTGATGTGCCTGCGTCACTCAAAAATGCCATCGTGGAACAAAATTTTGGGGCTTATGCCGACCTGAAAACCGGAAAAATGCACGTAGCCTTCTTAAGCAACAACGATATAACAGGCGGAAATTCAGGCAGTCCGATTTTCAATGCCCAAGGTGAACTTATTGGTCTGGCTTTTGATGGAAACTGGGAAGCCATGAGCGGCGATATTGTTTTTGAACCTGACCTGCAACGAACAATTAATGTTGATATTCGCTATGTATTATTCATTATGGATAAAGTCGGCAATGCCAAACGACTTATTAATGAACTAACAATCAAATAAAATTATTTTTCATAAAAAACTAACGGCTTTGCACTTTCAGAAGTACAAAGCCGTTTTTTGTTTTACGTTTTTGCCTAAAAATGATTATATTTGTTGCTGTAACTTATTAATATTTTAATTGTTTTAAATCAATACCGTTTATGATAATGAAATTAAAGAGGTTATTATCTCCTTTGGTTTTGCTGCTTTATACAAATGTGTGTGTGTTATTTGCAGTAAACGATTTCAGGTTCGAAAAATTTCCTCTGAACGACAAATTGCCATCCAACTCAGTTCTTCGAATTTACAACGACAAAGAAGGATATTTCTGGTTTGGAACTATGGATGGGCTGGCGCGGTTTGATGGTTATGATGTAAAAATTTTCCGTTCAAGTCCGTTAACTCCCGGAAAGTTGATAAATAACGAAATAAGGTGTATTGCAGAAGATACCTTACAGAAGATATGGGTGGGAACTCCCGAAGGAATAGTAATTATCGATAAAAAATCATACCGAACAACAATACTCAAAAACCAATTCATAAAAGGTGATAATATCAATTCAATAATTACTGACCGTAAAGGTTATGTATGGATTGCTACTACATCTTACGGAGTTATTCGAATGCATCCCGAAACTTTCGAATATGAACGTTACAGCACTGACAGCGATGCATCTGTTCGTATCAAATCCAACACTATTACCTATTTATACGAAGATAATAAAGGAAAAATTTGGCTTACTGCATGGAAAGCTGGTTTGTGTTATCTTGATACAGAAAATAAAAAAGCTGTATATTGTCCTCCGATAGGAAAAACCAACAATCCATTCCGATGTTTTCAGGATAATGATGGATTATTTTGGATATGCACGTGGGGCGATGGAATTTTTCACCTTACTGAAACGAATGAGGGTAAGATGAAAATTGAAAAGATGCCTTTATCCAAAAAGTCAGAATTAGAGGTTGATGATATTGTTTATAGCATTACGCAGGATGATAAAACCGGACTTATCTGGGTTATTACATTCAGTGATTTGAGCAATATCCGAAAGGAAAATGACGGAACCTTTACTGTTACTTCGGCACATGACTACTTCGAAGAATCATCCATGAAACTTTTTCATGATATTGTAAAAGACCGCAAGGGAAATCTATGGATAGGTTCAGTGGGAGATGGAGTATATAAACTCGACTTTAACAGGTTGAATGTTAAAAACTACAATCTGCCCGAAATTATCAGTAACCTTAACATACCCCCTTATGTTACACATCTTACAGAAAACGAAAAGGGCGAGATTTTTATAAGCATTAACCGGATTGGCATATTTCGATTTTATCCCGAAACCGGTAGTACCGTGCGAATATCAATACCTGAAGTTACACGTCAGTCGAGTGTGAGCACATTGTTACATATTAAATCTTCAAACAAACTACTATTTACTCTGGAAGGAGAAGACCAGGTACATATATGTGCTTACAACAATAATGGGTTACTCACCAAAGAAAAATCTTTTGTAATCGATGAAAGTTATAGGCATGAAAATACTATACACACTCTTATTGAAGACTCTCGTGGAAATATATGGATTGGTACCAATAATGGAATATACTTAAAACCCCGCAACGGAATATCTAAACTTTTTAGCAAAAAATATTTAAATGTCAATTCTTTTACTGAGGATAAATATGGTAATATATGGTTTGGAACGGCGAAGGATGGTGTTTTTTTTCTGACTCCTAAAATCGCAAATCGCCGAAACGCTTTTATTGTTTCTGCAGTTCCGTTAAAAATCGGAAATTTTCGAAGTGTCAATGTGCTAAATATATGTTCAACAACAGATGGAACGACTTATATCGGTACCCGCGAAGGATGTCTGTTCAGGTACGAAAGAGAACTAAAAAAAGCAATTGATATTAGTGGAATATATGGTATTACTGAAGAGGGAATTATGGATATTGTAAGTGACAGTAATGGTTATTTATGGATTTCTACAATAAAAAAAATTATCAGATTTAACCCTCAAACGCATACAGCAACCTATTTTACCAAAAACGATGGATTGTTGATTGATTCGTATTACAGAGATGCAGGCTTGCTAACAAGCAAAGGTATCATGATGTTTGGGGGTAATAAAGGTATCTGCGCTTTTAATACCCTTGATCAAACATCTTTGAAAACTGATTCTGTAATGCAAAAAGTTTCAGTAACCGATATTCTTATTCAAAATAAATCTATTTACGATTTTGCTGA
>CAZDSY010000225.1:0-3188 GCA_964508285.1 uncultured Paludibacter sp. | reverse complement strand
CTGATTTGTTTTTACAAAAATAATCAAATTAGGCGAAATAACGGATAATCATTTTGTTTTAATACATAATAACCTGCTGTTGTATAAAAATTCCTTATAAAGGGTATATTCATCCAAAAAGGAAGTTCGCGAGGCTTTAAGCCAAATTTAATTTCATAATTTGGATTAATCAGATAAAGCCTTTTTAAAAGGATTTTATAACCGTTCTTACGACAAAGCTTTTCAAATCGTTCAAGGCTGATACCGGTTTCTTTTATTTCAAGCAATCCGGCAATTTTTCCATCATTCTCTCCAAAAATTTTTAGTAAAAATCTATAAATAAATTTTGGAAGTATATGGTAATAAGGCAGTTTTGAGGGTATCTTGTTTTCACAAATCTGTTGATGCCCTCCAAACGGGTTATACCAAGGTGGAAATGCAAAGAAAGCAATTCCATCGGGAGCCATTAAGGTTTTCATTAAACCAAGAAATTTATCCTGATCATGAATATGCTCAATAACATCACGTAGAATTATTAAATCGAATTTTGATTGAAATTCTTTTACTTTGTATATATCCTCACTTATCAGCGTAATATTTTCAGAGTTTGGATGTTTTGCATAATATGCTTTCCCTTTTTCAATTTTATGTGAACTAAAATCAACACCGGTACAGATACAACCCAAGTCCAGAAAAGGTTTCAGATTACCTGCTTCACCGCAACCAATTTCAAGTACCTGTAAACCTTCAATTATTGAAAATACGCTTCCGATAAAAGGTAATATATGCTTTTGAGTACTTACAATCTGTTCATTCAGATATTGTTGTGGATCGGTATGTCGTTGTTGCATGTGTAATTAATATGCCAATTTTTTAATATGCCAATTTGCCAATAAGTAAGTATAGTTATTCACCAATCAGAATATGGTGAAGTTGTCGTTTTCTGTAGGATTTTATCTGATTTACAAACTTTCAGTTACTGAATCTCCCTCTCCAATAGGAGAGGGTTGGGGTGAGGTTTTATTTCAGCCTTTCTATTGCTTTTTTCAACCGTTTTATTGTTTCGTTTTTACCGATAATGGCTATTATGTCGAACATGTGTGGGCCTTTCGGTTCGCCTACCACCGACAAACGGAACGCATTCATAATACCTCCCATGTTGTATTCTTTTGCCGAAATCCATTCCTTAACTACTTCTTCAGTTTTTTCGGCTGTAAAATCGATAATTCCTTCCAATAATGAGATTAATTCTTCCATTTGTGCCGGAGTTTCTGGCTTCCAGCGTTTTTGAACTGTTTTTTCATCGTAAATATCAGGGGCAACAAAGAAAAAGGAAGACTGATTCCACAACTCGTTAACGAAGTTTACGCGTTCACGAACAAGCGATACGATTTTTTGAACCTTATCAGAGTCCTCAATTATGTCCTTTTCTACAAGAATTTTTTGAAATAAATACGTTAGTTCTTCAATCGTTTTATTTTGCAAGTATTTATGATTAAACCATTTACATTTTTCATAATCGAATTTTGCTCCACTTCTACTTACTTTTTCCAATGAGAAAAGCTGAATAAGTTCATCCATCGAGAATATTTCCTGTTCAGTACCTGAATTCCAACCCAGCAAAGCAAGAAAATTTACAACAGCTTCAGGAAAATAACCGGCTTCGCGATAACCGGAAGATGTTTCACCGGATTTCGGGTCTTTCCATTGTAAAGGGAAAACAGGAAATCCGAGACGGTCGCCATCGCGTTTGCTCAATTTTCCATTTCCGTCTGGTTTAAGGAGTAATGGTAAGTGAGCAAATTGTGGCATTTTATCTGTCCAACCCAGATATTCGTAAAGTAAAACGTGGAGCGGGGCAGAGGGCAACCATTCTTCACCGCGAATTACGTGCGATATTTCCATCAAATAATCGTCAACTACATTCGCCATGTGATAAGTAGGCAGTTCGTCTGACGATTTAAAAAGTACTTTGTCGTCAATAACTGAAGAGTTGATAATCACTTCGCCACGAATTAAATCCTGTACTTTAATATCTCGATTGGGCTCAATTTTGATACGTACAACATATTGTTCCCCTTTAGTAATTCGGCTTTTTACTTCATCGGCTTTAAGAGTTAGTGAATTTGTCATCATAAGCCGGGATGAAGCATCGTATTGGAAATTTGGAATTTCGGCGCGTTTCATTTCCAATTCTGTTGGCGTATCGAAAGCAATGTAGGCCAATCCGGCGTCGAGCAGTTGGTCGACATATTTACGATATATATTTTTTCGTTCACTCTGTCGGTACGGTGCATGAATTCCTTCTGTTTTTGCTCCAATTCCTTCATCAATAGTTATTCCGAGCCAGTTTAAGGCTTCTACGATGTAATCTTCTGCACCAGGAACAAAACGTGCTGAGTCGGTATCCTCAATTCTAAGAAGCATATCGCCTCCGTGTTGACGGGCAAAAAGGTAATTGTACAAAGCGGTACGAACGCCTCCGATATGAAGAGGGCCTGTTGGACTTGGTGCAAATCGCACTCTAACTTTTCTCATTGTTTGAAATTTATTTTCTTTTCTTTAAACCACAAAAGTAATATTTTTTATCTGAAGTATATAAACATACATATAACAAAAAACCTTTCGGATGAATCCGAAAGGTCTATGTTTTGATTCCCCTTCAGGGGTTTAGGGTGAATTTATTCCTGATTCAATGTTACACGTTTGAATGCGTTGCAGGTTAAATGTTTTTTCGCAAGCAGTTCTTTAACTGTTATTTTTCCAACTTCTTCACCGCCACCTTCGTATTTTTGTTCTAAAAGGGTATATTCTTTAAAGAATTTTGCCATACGTCCGGCGGCAATGCTGTTTACTTTTTGTTCCGGTAAAGTTGCCGATTTTTCTGCAGTAACAGTTGCTTTTATTTCACGTGCTTTAGCTGCTTCTTCTGCAGTAATCCATCCTTTTGCCATATTCGATTCAATGTGGCTTTCGGTATCAACATGGGCAGGATTGATACCAGCTTTTTTTAGTGCAACTTCAACTTCCTTTAAAATAAGTTCTGATTTGGTTTTTTCGATTGCTACTGCCAGTTCGTTATCTTTTACTTTTTGAGGTACGGCAGCTTCATCAATAGCTACAGGCGACATTGCTGCGATATGCATAGCTATGCCACGCATGGTTTCATATTCTGCGTCTTTTTCAGCAAAAGCAACAATCGTAGCTAA
>CAZDSY010000224.1:0-3245 GCA_964508285.1 uncultured Paludibacter sp. | reverse complement strand
TTTTACAATCGGGTAAAACTCGATTTAGGCAAATCCATAGCTCCCAATTTACCCACCAACGAACGATTAAAAAGATATGCACAAGGCAAAGAAGATAAGAACCTCGAAATTCTTTATTTCAACTTTGGCAGATATTTGCTGATTGCTTCGTCGCGCACCGATGGTGTACCTGCTAATTTACAGGGAATCTGGAACCCGTATATTCGTCCGCCTTGGAGCAGCAACTATACAACAAATATTAATCTGCAAGAAAATTACTGGCCTGCCGAAGTTTGCAACTTGCCTGAAATGCATAAACCATTGCTGAGTTTTATCGGAAATCTGGCAAAAACCGGCGCTGTAACAGCGCGTACTTTTTACGGTTGCAATGGTTGGACATTGGCTCATAATTCTGATATTTGGGCTATGACAAATCCGGTCGGAAATTTCGGGGGAGGCGGTACCAACTGGGCATGCTGGAATATGGGTGGAGCTTGGATAAGTACACATCTTTGGGAACATTATGTTTTTAATAAAGATGATAATTTTCTGAAAAACTATGCATACCCACTCATGAAAGGCTCATCGCAATTTTGTTTGGAGTGGTTAACCGAAGATAAAGATGGCTTTCTGATCACTTCGCCTTCTACATCGCCCGAAAATAGATATTTAACTCCCGAAGGTTTTAAAGGAGCTACTTTATATGGTGCTACAGCCGATTTGGCTTTTATTCGGGAATTGTTTTCACAAACCATTCAGGCTTCTAAAGTTTTAAATATTGATGAAGATTTTCGCGGTAAATTGGAACAGGCACTTGACAGACTTTATCCTTACAAAATAGGGAAAAAAGGAAACTTACAGGAATGGTACCACGATTGGGAAGATGAAGACCCGCAACACAGACATCAAACACATTTGTTTGGGTTACACCCGGGACATCACATTTCGCCGATTACTACACGCGGACTTGCCGATGCTTGCCGTAAAAGCCTCGAAATAAAAGGTGATGAAACAACAGGATGGAGCAAAGGTTGGCGTATTAACCTTTGGGCAAGGCTTTGGGATGGAAATCGTGCTTACAAAATGTTGCGGGAATTGATGCGTTATGTTGATCCTGATGGTTATAAAGGAACTGATAAGTTGAAAGGTGGTGGTACTTATCCGAATTTATTCGATGCACATCCACCTTTCCAAATTGACGGAAACTTTGGCGGTACGGCTGCTTTTGCCGAAATGCTTTTGCAATCCTCTGAAAATGAAATAAGATTATTGCCGGCTTTGCCCCTTGCCTGGGACGAAGGTTCGGTTACAGGACTGAAAGCACGCGGAAATTTTGAAATTGCAATCCAATGGAAAGAAAATCGGTTAAAATCAGCCTCTATCAAATCGAATACGGGAGAAAAAACAACCGTAATTTCTGATCGAAAATTCAAAATTGAAAACGTTGAAGCGATAAAAGATTATTCCGGATTTTATAAACTCGAATTAATTACTGTAAAAGGAAAAATTTATGAAGTAGTTCCGGTGGACGAACGATTTTATATTTTCTCTTACTTCAAAGGAAACAGCATCGATGGTTTACACCTTGCAGGAAGTACCGATGGATTAAACTGGACAGCATTCAAAAACGACTCTTCATTTCTCCTTCCGGCTGTTGCTACTGACAAGCTAATGCGCGATCCTTGCATTATTCGCGGGCTCGATGGTAAATTTCACATGGTTTGGACAGTAAGCTGGAACGATAGAGGCATTGGGTATGCTTCGTCCACTGACCTGATTAACTGGTCGGATCAACAATTCTTGCCGGTTATGGCACACGAATCGAATGCTCGAAACACTTGGGCACCTGAAATCACAGTTGACCCGTTCAGTCAGACTTATATGATTTATTGGGCTACAACTATAACGGGAAAATTCCCCGAAACACAGTCAGCGCTCGAAAGCGGTTACAATCATCGCATTTATTATGTTACCACCAAGGATTTTAAAACCTTCAGCGACACAAAACTGCTTTACGACCCTGGTTTTAACGTGATTGATGCAACGATATTACGTCACGATAATCGTTGGATAATGTTTTTGAAAGACGAAACTCGTGAACCGGTGCAAAAAAATCTGAAGATTGCTTTTGCAGATGAATTGACAGGACCTTATTCCAAGGCAAGCGAACCGATTACGGGTAAATTCTGGGTGGAAGGACCTACCGCCTTGCTCAACAAAGGTCAATGGACTGTGTATTTCGACAAATACCGCGATCATAAATACGGAGCGATAAGCTCTACGGATTTACTGAACTGGACAGATATTTCCGATAAAATTAACTTACCTAAAGGTATCAGACATGGAACAATTGTGGAGGTGAATGAGAAAGTATACGAAATGTTAGAAAAAAAATAATTAATTGATTTCACTCTCGCACGTATAATATTTTTTATTTCAATTATTTACAAATATGAGATGAATTTTAGACTTACTTTGAACTGTTCCCCTCTAAAAATTATTATTCCTTTTTCTTTCTCATTGAGGAGAAAGTGCCCAAAGGGCGATAGAAGTGGAGAGGGGTTAGGGGAGAGGTCTAAAGAACAAAATTTTTTAAAAGTCATTTTTGTATAACCATTTTTTAATCAAATTAATGCTATCGACTGGCCAGTTCCAAACTGGAATCAGTTGCAACACAGGCTACGCAACCCATTGCGCCTGATGAATGTAAAAGGCCGCTTTTGGAAAACCACTCTGATCCAGAATACCAAAATTTGCACCCGCAGCCGGCCAAATATAGGGTTATGGCTCGCCCCGGTAATCGAAGCCAGTCCAGATAAAACAACCTGCCAGAAACGGACGTTCATCAACTAATTTCCATCCATTGCGGTAGTTGGTACCCCATCTGGCTCATTGCGTATCGTACGAATCGTGCAAACAAAGCTTTTTTTTGGTTACATATTCGCCACGCACCATATAAGCCGAAGCATCCTCGGAACTGGTAATCGGCATATTGGGAAAAGTCTGGTGTACTTTGTCGTAGTTGACTGATTGATAATTTATACCAATAACATCCACCGCATGAGCCACATTTTTCGGAGTTAGCAAACCTCCACTCGCAGCTGCAGTTACTGGACGAGTCATGTCCATTTTCTTAACATGAGCCGTCATGCGGCGTGCCAGTTCGTAACCATTTTCGGTGCTCTGCATGGTTTCTTCGTTGAAGTATGGTAAGCCTAAGATTTTGGGAATTTTAATTATATTCTAAGCTTTCTCAAGTGTAAAAA
>CAZDSY010000223.1:0-3246 GCA_964508285.1 uncultured Paludibacter sp. | reverse complement strand
CTTGGAATGAAAAACGAAACTGACAGACAAATAACCCGACACTCATTGCCGACCCAAATGTGTTTTAATTTTTTTTACCCACCGCACAAAAATTTTGAAATGCGAAGTATTCACGAATACCTTTTAAAATAAACTTTAGCATGAGTAAATTCTGCCGACCCACATTGCACACATTGCCAAAGCCCCACGAGCCAACGCTGCAACCAAAGCTTTGTCAAAGAGTGCAATCTTGCCGGCCCTCTTAAAAGAAACTTCTAAAAGATATTTATATGCCTAAGATTTTTGACAATATTTCGTTACACCTAAAAACTGGTTTATTAGAAACAATTGAAAGTTCATACAGAGCTGACTTTTGTGTAGGATATTTCAATTTGAGAGGTTGGAAATTGCTGATGAACCACATTGACCATTTTGAAGGTGAAGATAATTGTTGTCGGTTACTCGTTGGAATGCAAAGTCCGGAAGAAAATCTATTAAGACAAGCATTAAGCGAAGCCAAAAAAGGGCTGATGGATAACCCTACTGCTTTAGCACTCAAAAAAGAAATTGCAAAATCGTTTACCAGACAATTGACATTTGGTATTCCGACTAATGAAGATGAAGAATGTTTGAGAAAACTTAAAACACAGATTACTGAAAAGAAACTTAAAGTAAAATTATTCCTTGCATATCCTCTACACGCTAAATTGTACTTATGCCATAAAAAAGACAAAGATGCTCCTTTGATTGGCTACGTAGGCAGTAGTAATCTTACAATGGCAGGACTATCGCAACAAGGCGAATTAAATGTAAATGTTGTTGAACAAGATGCGGCTGAGAAACTTGACAAATGGTTTGAAGCAAGATGGGAAGACCGTTGGTGTGTTGATATATCAGAGGAACTTGTTCAGATTTTGGAAGAAAGCTGGGCTGGTGAAACCACCATACCACCATATTACATCTATCTTAAGATTGCTTATCATCTTTCACAAGAAGCAAGAAGCGGTATCGGAAATTACATTATTCCAAAAATTCTGCAAACAGACCTCTTGCCCTTTCAGATGAACGCAGTGAGTGTAGCAGCCAGACATTTGGACAAACGTGGTGGTGTTCTTATCAGTGATGTTGTAGGTTTGGGTAAAACTATGACAGCTTCAGCAGTTGCAAAACTTTTTGAAGAAACATTTTTCACTGAAACATTGATCATTTGTCCTAAAAACCTCGTTGAAATGTGGGAAGGATATGTTCATACCTATCAATTGAGGGCAAAAGTTCATAGCATTTCAAAAGTTGACAAAAAGTTTCTTGAAGAAACAAGACGATACAGAGTAGTAATAATTGATGAAAGCCACAATTTAAGAAACAGAGAAGGAAAACGCTACGCCATTGTAAAAGAGTATTTGGAAAGGAACGAAAGCAAAGTTATTCTATTGACTGCAACTCCATACAATAAGAGTTATACCGACATTTCTAATCAGTTGCGTTTGTTTATTCCCGAAGATAAAGACATTGGAATATCTCCTGAAAATTTTATCCGGGAAGTAGGCGGACCTATTGAGTTTATTGCAAATTATCAGTACTCGCCAAATACCTTGCTTGCTTTTGAAAAAAGTACCTTTTCTGATGACTGGCAAGAACTTTTGAAATTGTATATGGTAAGACGTACCAGAACCTTCATTAAGGAAAATTACGCAACTTTTGACGAGAAAAAAAAGCAATATTATCTAACTTTTAATGATGGCAGAATTGAATACTTTCCAGATAGAATTCCAAAAAAAATTGAATACTCTTTTGACCCAAATGATGAAAAAGATATTTATGTCAAATTGTACGATGATAATGTTGTAAATGCAATAAATGACTTATACTTGGCTCGTTATGGCTTAGGTAATTACATTGATAAAGAAAAGGAAGGGCTGGCAAATTCAGAAGAAAAAAGAATTATCGCTAACCTCAGTCGTGCAGGAAAACGATTAATGGGTTTTAGCAGAACCAATCTTTTTAAACGATTGGAAAGTTCAGGTTTTTCATTTCTAATTTCATTAGCTCGCCACGTTTTAAGAAACGAAGTTTTTGTTTATGCTATTGAAAACGGTTTGCCATTGCCAATTGGTCAACAGGAGAAAGCAGAAATGGACGAATTTTTGGAGGAAAACGATAATGATAATGGTGTTGTAATGAATCTGGTTACAGATGAAGCCGAATATAAGAAGTTAGCAAGGAAATATTACGAGAAATGTGTTGCTGAGAAAAACAGATACGACTGGATTTCCAGCAATTTGTTTACTGAATCTCTAAAGGAATTATTGATTAAAGATGCAAAAAAAATTATTTCAATACTTGAAATTGGTAAAAACTGGAATCCTGATGATGATAAACAATTGAATTCACTTGAAAAACTTTGTGAAAAAGACCATAAGAATGAAAAAATCTTAATCTTTACTCAATTTGCAGATACAGCGTATTATCTGTTTGAAAACTTGAAAAAAAGAGGTTTAAAAAATATTGCTTGTGCTACTGGCGACATTGAAAACCCTACTGTTTTAGCTCACAGATTCAGTCCAGTGAGTAATAAGGTTAAAAATGTAAAAGATGAAATACGCATTTTGATAAGTACAGATGTTTTAAGTGAAGGACAGAATTTACAGGATGCACATATTATTGTAAACTACGATTTACCCTGGGCTATTATTCGTTTAATTCAACGTGCCGGGCGCGTTGACAGAATAGGTCAAACATCGGATAAAATATTTTGTTACTCATTTTTGCCACAAGATGGTTTGGAACGTATTATCCGTTTAAGAGGCAGATTGACACAACGTATCAGAGAAAATGCAGAAGCAGTTGGAACAGACGAAATTTTCTTTGATGGCGACCCTGTGAATATTCGCGATTTGTACAATGAAAAAGCAGGCATACTTGACGATGACGAAGGCGATGTTGACTTGACTTCACAAGCGTATGAAATCTGGAATCAGGCAATAAAAGCCAATCCCGAATTAAAAAAGAAAATTATTAAACTGCCCGATGTTGTTTATTCGACTAAAGAAAAACACGATGATGGTTTTGAAAATAATAGCGTAATAACTTATCACCGCAATAGTCAAGGCTATGAAGTATTATCTTGGTTAAACGAAAAGGGTGAAACTATTTCAAACAGTCAATCGCGTATTTTGAAAATGGCAGAATGTTCATTAGATACGCCTGCAATTGATAAATTAGAAAATCATCACGATTTAGTGAAGAAAGCTGTTTTACTTGCAGAGA
>CAZDSY010000222.1:0-3252 GCA_964508285.1 uncultured Paludibacter sp. | reverse complement strand
AACTTTAATAGAAAACGTGAATGAATTCAAGGGTAATGATCTGAATTTCAAATTCAACACTTTAAACCTACTGAAACATTATCAGAATTGTTTTGAAAAAATTTACCCTGAAATTGTAGAAAGGCTTAGTAAACCAAATCCGGATTACACGCAGTTACAATCAAAACTTGACGATACTAACGCAAAAGGCGATAACCTAACAAAATTGTTGGTACAGTCTCAAGAAAAGTTTGCTGAATTTTATAAATTTGAACTAAAATATCTTGCCAAAATTTTAACTTAAATGTTTAGCTATAAGTTTTTACTTGCAACACTTTTAATGATAATATCTTCAAGGGTGTTTTCGCTCAGTCCAACGATAATGATACCTGAAAATTCAGAGAGTTATCAAAATCAGGCATCTTTCAATACGACGAATACATATTTTGAAGGTATCAATAAAATAATTGTACCTGGTATTTCCAAAGAAGATTTTATGGATGTATGTGCTATTCAGTGGTTAAGCATTGATAATGATACAATTAATTACATTCCACAAAAGGTAAATTTAGAAAAACATTTAACTTACGATGAGTTTGAAAAATTAATAGAGAAATTGAACAAATCGTCCATTATCAAATGTTTTACAGCTTCTGCAACTTCTGTCGATGATAGAAAAATTTACATGCTTGAAATTGGTAATGGAACACGAAACGTTGTTTTTGTTGCTGGTGTTCATGCGCGTGAAGTAGCAAATCCACAATTTCTCATAAAGTTTGCTGTCCATCTTGCAAACGAGTATGAAAATCAAAATCCTGATATTATACGTTTATTGTCGGAATATAAAATAATTATGCTTCCGAATGCAAACCCTGATGGTTATGCTGCATGTATGGAAGGAGCAAAACAAGTAAAAAATAAAAGTTTATTTTTTGGCAATTTCAGCGATTCAAAACTTGCAAAAGCAAAATCGAATGCTAACGGGGTTGATTTGAACAGGAACTTTCCATCTTACAGTGCAAGCATAGGTTGGGAAGGGAATAAAATGCGAATGGGATTGAGCGAAACTAAGCCATCGCTCGATTACTTTGCAGGATATCAACTTGGCAGCGAAAATGAAACTAAAGTTTTGATGAATTTCATAATGCGATATGTGCCTTATGCTTACAGATTTGTTGATTTTCATTCAGCGGGTAGATTAATTTACGCCGGAAAACCACATTTATCCGATGCATTTAATGAATTATGCCATAAAACAGGTATTATTATCAGAAACATTACAAAATATTCGTTATACGGTTTGAACAATGAAAGTTCGGGAGAAGGAACCGATGGCACTGTTACCGATTTTGCAGCAGAGGTAATAGCTGGCTTTGTTTACAATGAAAAAATCGGACGTCTCGCTCCACCCGAAAATGAATCACTTCTAAGAAAATACACCGAGTTAAAATATCCATGTTCAGTGAACACAGTCGAAACACTTAAAACAAGCCGAAAAGAAGGATTCGGACTACTACAAATTTCAACTCCAAAAATGCAGGCAGAAGAATGGAAAAAATACAATCTTGAGAAATTGTTTTTTAGTTTGATAAGAGACTAAAATAGTTACAAGTTACGAGATGTTAATGCTTAATAAACATTGACCATTTGTTGAAATACTTTTTTAAATGAAGGGGTTAGGAATTTCCTAAAATTTTCGTTCCATAGTTGGTATGAATTAAATCGGCCCGTGTAATCACAACCTCTTTTACTCCCGCATTTATTGCATCGAAAGCATTTTCAAGTTTGGGTATCATACCTCCGTTGATAATTCCATCGGCTACATATTTTTCAAACAAAGCAGGTGTAATTTCGGGAATTACACTTTCATCATCAGTTTCGGACATTAATACGCCTTTTTTCTCAAAGCAATACATCAAAATTACATCAAAATGTTTTGCTAATGCTTTTGCTGCTTCTCCGGCAATAGTGTCCGCATTGGTATTCAGTAGATTTCCTCCTTTATCGTGTGTCAATGGAGCTAAAACAGGAACAACACCTTTCAGAATTAAATCCGACAAAATTTCGGCATTCACTTCCTTTACATCGCCTACATATCCGTAATCCACATCCTTTACGGGACGTTTTTCGGAACGCATATAGTTCAGGTCGGCGCCGGTAAGTCCAAGTGCATTTACGCCAATGGCTTGCAATCCGGCTACAATTTGCTTGTTTACCAATCCGCCATATACCATGGTAACTACTTTCAATGTTTCTTCGTCGGTAATGCGGCGTCCGTTTACCATCTGGCTTTCGATACCAAGTTTAGCAGCTAAAGCCGTAGCTGAGCGACCACCACCATGCACGAGTACTTTATGTCCTTCAATTTTTGAAAAGTCGGACAGCAATTTTTTGAGCGTTTCGGAGTCTTCTACAATTTTACCTCCGACTTTTACGAGTGTAAGTTTAATCATTCTTTTACCACTAAGACACAAAGGACACAAAGTGTCACTAAGTGAATTGGTTATTTAATTTGTTTCTTCCACTTTCAGTTTTCATTTTTTGCAGGGAGACAATTTTTCCCTATGTGAAAACCTAAATCAGGATTTTTTTCAAAGGATTCTGTCCGTCCTCAAAACTTTATCAACGAATGAATATCCTCAGTGCCTTCGAGTTTCGGACGCCCATTGAGGAATTCAAGTTCAATCATAAAACTTACCAAAACAGATTTCGGTTTGAACATATTGATAAGTTTCAGAGCAGCTCCCGCACTTCCGCCTGTGGCTAAAAGGTCGTCGTGTAGCAAAACCACATCATTTTCTTCAATGGCATCTTTATGAATTTCGAGTGCGTCACTGCCATATTCCAAGTCGTATTCGTAACGATATGTAGCAGCAGGCAATTTGCCCGGTTTGCGTAATAGCACGAATCCTGCACCTAATTTATAGGCCAAAATACTTCCGAGTACAAAACCACGACTTTCTACGCCTACAACTTTGGTAATGCCCTTGTCCTTATAATACTCATACAATTCGTCAGCAATAAACCGTAATACCTCAGCGTCTTTCAGTGCTGTTGAAATATCTTTAAATAAAATTCCCGGTTTGGGGAAATCGGGTACGTTGCGAATTGATGCAATAACTTTTTCGATATTAACCCCTAACCCCTGAAGGGGAACTGAGTTAGTTTCTTTGTTGATTTTGTTACTTGTATCTTTCATTTAGTATTGTTGAAATTATTACACAACTATCCGAAACTTTAAAAATTGAAAATGCCTGAGAATCTCATATTTTT
>CAZDSY010000221.1:0-3296 GCA_964508285.1 uncultured Paludibacter sp. | reverse complement strand
CCCGCCATTTTGAATAAATAAGTTTATCGGCAATTTTCAATTTAAATTTATACCACGCCAACATTCCTTCCAATTGATAATGCGTAGCCAGGTTAAATGCCCAGTAATAAATGACTTTTTGTATAAATGACAGATTCTTGCCGGCAAGATAAAGTTTATCGTAAATTTTTTCGAGTAATCGTGGCACTGCCGACATCATGGTTGGATTTACTTCTTTAATGTTGTCAGCTATGGTTGCCAAACTTTCGGCATAATAAACCGACATTCCCAAATATTGATAGAGATAGACCAACATTCGTTCATAAGCATGACATAGCGGTAGAAAACTCAAAGCTGTTTTGCTCCATTTGGCAGGGATTGTTTCGAGATTTTTTAGTTGATTTACAATGTTCGAGTGCGAAAGCATAACACCTTTTTGAGCACCGGTTGTTCCCGAAGTGTAAATAATGGTTGCCAGTTCTTCGGCTTTTATTTCAGCTTTTATCTTTTTCAGTTTTTCAGGTTCGGGATTCGTTTTACCCAATTCAATCAATTGATCAAGAAACGGGAAATCAGTGCCCTGATCGTCGAATGTATAAATAAATTTCAGCGACTTTACTTCCGGCAAAATAGGTTGAAGTTTATTTTTCAAATCTTTACCTTCAATGAAAATCAATTTCATTTCGGCATGGTTCAGAATATGCCTGTAATCGTCCTGACTAATGGTGGAATAAATAGGGATTGATACTGCACCCATTTGCATAATTGCAAAATCAATCATATTCCATTCAGGACGGTTTCCACTTACTATACCTACTTTATCGCCGGCAACTATTCCAAGTTTCATCATTCCGTAACTGATGGTATTTGTAAGTTCAACATATTCTTTAATGCTGAATTTGCGCCAAGTTCCATTTCTTTTACAAGCCAAAGCGGCCTCTTGCTGCGGATACTTTTCGAGGTAGTTATCCAGCAAATCAAATAAGCGTGTTACTTCCATAAAATTCTATTTTCAGATTAATTATTATCACAAAAATAGCGTTTTTTATTGAAATACTATCGTCCTGTTTTTGTAGGTAAGTGTTTTTCTTTCGATATGCTTTTCAACAGCACGGGAAAGAACAATTTTTTCAAGATCACGACCTTTTTTTATGAGTTCTTCTACTGTGTCTTTATGCGAAATACGTGTTACATCCTGTTCAATTATGGGTCCGGCATCTAATTCTGAGGTAACATAATGACTTGTAGCACCGATTATTTTTACACCGCGCTCATGTGCTGCATGATAGGGCTTTGCACCGGCAAATGCGGGAAGAAATGAGTGGTGAATATTGATGATTTTATCAGGATAGTTTTGAATAAATTCCGGCGAAAGAATTTGCATATAACGCGCAAGCACACAAAAGGTTATTTTGTGTTCACGCAATAGATCAAGCTGTGCTTTTTCCTGTTCAGCTTTATTTTCTTTATTTATCGGAAAGTAAAAATAGGGAATTCCAAACTGTTGTGCTACGGGTTCCATGTCGGGATGATTGCTGATAATGAGCGGAATTTCCACATACCATTCTCCTGCAGCATAACGCGCCAGTAAATCGTAAAGGCAGTGTGCCATTTTCGATACAAATATTGCCATTCGAGGTTTGGTGTCCGAAAAATAAAGTCTGAAATTCATTTGATACCTTTCGGCAAGCAAAACCTGAAAATATTCACTTATTTTTTCCTTTGGTATTCTGAAATCGGTCAAATCCCACTTTATACGCATGAAAAACATTTGTTCCTCCCGATTTACGTACTGATCGAGATACAAAATATTTCCTTTATGCTGATTAATGAATTCGGTAACTGCAGCAAGAATTCCGGGTTGGTCAGGGCAATGTAAAAGTAAAACGGCTGTATTATCGTCGGCTTTCATTTGTAAATAATATCAAATTTATTTAAACAAGCCTGCAAAGATAACAAATATTCGGCGGAAAGTTACTTTTGGTTATAAATGTATTATCAATTGAAAACACGATTCTACTGCCGAACCAGAAGTTGTGCAAATCGCAAAAGCAAAAAACGCTAACAATCTACTCTGAAGACTATTAGCGTTTTTATTTGTGGTGCCACCAGGAATCGAACCGGGGACACAAGGATTTTCAGTCCTTTGCTCTACCAACTGAGCTATGGCACCATTTTCGTTTTGCGGGTGCAAATATAGGTACTTTTTTCGTAACTACAAAATAAAAATTCCATTTTGAAACCAAATATTCAAATTTTCTGAAAAAACATTTATTACACATTTGATTTGTAATGTTTTTCGCTTGATTTATTAACTTTGCTGCTACACTAAATATTTTCAACATTCATGGAACTTTCTTTCGAACTATACATTCTGATAGGCTCATTACTCCTTTTTTTAAGTTTAATTATTGGGAAAGCGGGCAACAGATTCGGGCTTCCAACTTTGCTTTTATTTTTGATGATCGGATTTATTGTAGGTCACGATGGTCTTGGATTAGAATTCTCCTCTCCCCGACTGGCACAATATATCGGGGTTATAGCATTGAATATTATTCTGTTTTCAGGAGGACTCGATACACGCATTGCAGAGATAAAACCGGTTTTTACACCCGGAATATTTCTGGCAACCATAGGTGTATTTCTTACTGCACTTATTACAGGAGTTTTCATTTGGTATGTCACCAATAATATTATCCATACTGTTACATTTACGCTTTTTGAGTCGCTGCTGCTTGCAAGCATAATGTCTTCCACCGACTCAGCCTCTGTTTTTTCCATTCTGCGCTCCAAAGGACTTTCGTTGAAGCAAAATTTACGACCTTTGCTCGAACTCGAGAGTGGAAGTAACGACCCCATGGCTTTCATACTCACAATTGTAATGATTCAACTCATTCAAAATCCTGTTATCAGTGGATGGGAAGTTTTAATTATGTTTCTCAAACAACTCTTAATTGGTGGATTGTCAGGTTACTTGCTTGGACGGCTGAGTGTTTTTATCATTAAAAAAATTAATCTGGATAACGATGCACTTTATTCGGTACTGTTACTAACACTTATGTTCTTTATTTTCGGATTTACAAATTTTATTGGGGGAAATGGATACTTGGCAGTATATATTGGTGGTTTACTGATTGGTAATCGCAGGTTTGTACACAAACGCAGTACTTTGAAATTTTTCGATGGGCTAACTTGGCTCTCCCAAATTATTATGTTTCTTTCGCTTGGACTGCTGGTAAATCCTACCGAATTACTGCCCGTTGCAGGCTTAGGGATTGTTATCAGTTTGTTTATGATATTTTTTTCACGCCCCTTGT
>CAZDSY010000220.1:0-3329 GCA_964508285.1 uncultured Paludibacter sp. | reverse complement strand
ACCAAAACATCCCATAGGCGCATTTCACGGTTTAGTTCACGCAAAAGAAAAACTTCAATTTGTGCTCCGGTTTTTTCCTTGTTTCCGAACAATCGTGCAGGAAATACTTTAGTATCGTTAAAAACGAATAAATCTCCTTCATTAAAATAGTCTATTACTTCTTTAAAAATTTTGTGCTCAATTTTTCCATCTTTACGATGGAGAACCAGTAAGCGTGACTCATCACGGTGATGAGAAGGATATTGAGCAATCTGGTTTTCGGGGAGATTGAATTTAAACTTTGATAGTTTCATATCTGTTATTGTTTTTAAGCCAATTTTATTAGGCAATGGATCAGATAAATATATAAATTTTAAAATTTAGTATTTAAAATAATCAGTTTGTTTTATTGTATAGCAAGTCAGTTTCAATTTCCTGTAACAGTATATTTACATCTTTACAATCACTTAAGCGTATGTTGCCGATTTTGGTGCGCTGAAGTGCTGTTAAATGTGCTCCGCTATCAAGTGCCTTGCCGATATCGCGGGCAAGTGCACGAATATATGTACCTTTACTGCAAACTACCCTGATTACGAGTTTTGGATTTTCGAAATAAAGCACTTCTATTTCATCAATTACGAGTAACTTTGGTTTTAATTCCACATCTTGTCCGTTTCGGGCATAATCGTAAGCACGTTTCCCATCTATTTTAACAGCCGAAAAAACAGGCGGAATTTGCTGAATTTCACCTTTAAAGCAGGGTATTATTTTATCAATTAATGCTTTGTCAATATGTTCCGTCGGATAATGAAAATCTATCGGCTTTTCCAGGTCAAACGATGGGGTAGTAGCACCCAATTCAAGTGTTGCAATATATTCTTTGGTCTGATACTGGAATTCTTCAATACGCCTTGTTGCTTTTCCTGTACAAATTATAAGTACGCCTGTTGCCAAAGGATCGAGAGTGCCGGCATGACCTACTTTCAGTTTTTTTATTTTAAGTGTCTTCAAAATTTTCCATCGAATTTTATTTACAACATCGAACGATGTCCAATGCAATGGTTTATCAACATAAAGAACCTCACCCTCAATAAAATCCATTTAAAATAATTTATAATATATGAATGAATTTTTTTAATCAGTTAATAATCTATTTAGAACTAACTAACTTATTGTAAAAATTTTTTCCGGTTAAATAATCGTTAGATTAACGCCGGCAATGAGCAAAACGAATAAAATGCCTCCAACAATAATCCTGTACCATCCAAAAGCTTTAAAACCGTATTTTGTGAGGAAACCAATAAAAAACTTTATTGCTGCCATTGCAACAATAAATGCTACTAAATTTCCGATAAGGAGTAAGAGTAAATTATCTTTAAGCATTTCAGTTCCACTTGGTTCAGTGATAAGTTTCAACAGTTTATAACCTGACGCAGCAGCCATTGTTGGAACAGCAAGAAAAAAAGAAAATTCTGCAGCATTTTTTCGCGTAAGTTTTGTTGTCATTCCACCAACAATTGTTGCCATGGAGCGCGAAACTCCGGGAATCATGGCTATAACCTGAAAAAAACCTATTTTTAATGCACGTTTCCAATCCATCTCCTGATTATCAGACGGCTTATTGAACCAATTGTCAACAAAAAGCATCAAAATTCCTCCAAGTACAAGCATAACAGCAACTACAAGCACATTTTCGAGTAATGAGTCTATAAAATCGCCTAAAAGAAATCCTAACACAAGTGCCGGTAAAACTGCAATCAGAAGTTTTACATAAAAATCTACAGATTGAAAAAAACGTTTCCAGTACAGAACTATTACCGATAAAATAGCTCCAAATTGTATGTTAACTGTAAAAGCTTTTACAAATTCAGAACTCTCAACACCAAGAATTTTTTGAGCAATAATCATATGACCGGTTGATGATACCGGCAAATACTCTGTCAATCCTTCGACTATAGCAATAATAATGGTTTGAAAGATATTCATTTAACGTCTTTTTTGGACTTATACATTATGGCAAAAATGATAAATAAAAAACCAAAAAATGAAATCATTGGACCTATGGTAATGCGTCGTAAACTGAAGATATCGGGGTTAAATTTTGAAACTGTAGTTGAACCGGTCATAAGAATAAAACCAGTTACGATAATTAAAAATCCTATTGCTATCAGAATAAGATTTTTTTTATCGATCGTAAATTTTTTGTCAGCTTCAATGTTTTCTTTTGTGTTTGCTGCAGATTGTAAATTTTTATTAGAAGTCTTCATGAACTTTGTTCTGTATTTTTATATTGATTTTTAATTGTTTACATTGAATAAATCTGATCAGTTTTCATGCGGATAAAGCGACTGACAGCAAAATGTGATGAAATTGCAGTAAGTAATATACCCAGTAAAACTACTGTAAGCACTACATATAAAATGGTAAGCATATTAAATTCCAATCCTGTAAGAGCAAACTCACGCAATACATAATAAATCATCCCGCCCAGAAATATCAACGCTATTAGTGCTGCTAACAGTCCGTTTATCATTCCGCGAACGATATATGGTTTTCGTATAAACCCGGGCGTGGCACCAACAAGTTTCATTGTATTTATTAAAAACCGGTTGGAGTAAACTGTAAGCCTTACAGTGTTATTTATTAGTACAAGTGAAATTATAGTAAGTATAGCAACCAATGCGAGGAGTACAAAACTGATTTTTTTTACATTGTCGTTTACAAGGTTCACAAGATCTTTTTGATACGCAATTCGATTGATATGTTCGAATTTATTTAATTTTGATTCAATAACTTTCACGCTGTCAGGATTTGCATAGTCTGCTTTGAGTTTTACCTCGAACGAAGCTAAAAGCGGGTTGTATCCAAGAAATGATTTTGGATCTTCTCCAAGTGATGCAATAAGTTCCATTAATGCTTCATCTTTGGAAATAAAACGTTCAGATTTTACAAAAGGTGCACTGTCAAGATATTTCTGAATTCGTTGTTGATAAGCCTGATCAATATCATCGTTTAAGATAACAGATAAGCTTATATTTTCTTTTACATGAATACTCATGTCGCGGGCTGTGAAAAGGATAAGACAAAGAAGTCCAACCAAAAAAAGCACAAGCGACATACTAATTATTGAAGTAAAATGTACCTGACGAAAATTATGATTTGATTTGATAGTTTCCTTAAACATACAAAGTATTTATCTGATAAAGAATAATGTTTTATTTTTTCTTTTTAAATTGTGTGTAAACGTATCCTCCGATAAGTAAAATCAATACTATTGACGATGAAAGCGCCAAAGTGTTTCCAATTTTATAGGAGGAAGGTTCAAATTTGAACTCTATTTGATAATTTCC
>CAZDSY010000219.1:0-3329 GCA_964508285.1 uncultured Paludibacter sp. | reverse complement strand
AACGAGTTGATTAAGGTTTTCCCACAATATCGTAGTGAAACCTATCCGGTAAGAGATAAAATTAATGTTCAACGATAAAAAGTTCCAGATATGGATTTCAATATAAATCAACCTGTGCCTTTCGATAACGAAAAAACCGAGAAAATAGCCTTTCACTATAAAGAAATTATCCATTTATTGGGCGAAAATATCGAACGCGAAGGATTGCTGAAAACTCCTTCGAGAGTATCGAAAGCAATGCAATTTTTAATGAACGGTTACGAGCAGGATCCGGAGGAAATCATCCGTTCAGCTATGTTTTCAGAAGATTATCGCCAAATGGTGATAGTAAAAGATATTGATTTTTACTCGATGTGCGAACACCACATGTTGCCTTTTTTTGGCAAGGCTCATGTAGCTTACATACCCAATCATCATATTACCGGATTAAGTAAAATAGCGCGCGTAGTTGAAGTATATGCACGGCGTATGCAGGTGCAGGAGCGCATGACCACACAGATTAAAGAATGCATACAGAAAACCCTCGAGCCTATGGGCGTGATTGTGGTGATTGAAGCGCAGCACCTGTGTATGCAAATGCGCGGTGTGCAAAAACAAAACTCCATTACCACCACTTCCGACTTTACAGGCGTGTTTCAACAAGCCAAAACCCGCGAGGAATTTCTGAATTTAATAAACAGAAAGTAAAATTATTTTTCTGAGAATAAATTCAGACTTTCGTCGATGACCTTTGTAGGAATAACAGCTGCACTTAGTATTGTATGATAAAGAAAGTCAGTGCGATATCTTTTCTCTCTTCTCTCGTACAGTTTATCGATTTTTTGTTTGTTCTTTGTGTAATAAATGTCTGAGTACCATACTATAGATGCTGGATTTCTTAGATACTTATTATCCGAAGCGTGTAACCAATTACCATCTTCGCCTAAAGATTCTCCATGATCAGATAAATAAATAAGAATTGCATTTTTATCTTTTAGACGGTCAATAATTTTGTTAATGAAATAGTCAGTATACAAAACTGAATTGTCGTAAGAGTTAATTATCTCTTCACTAGTGTTTTGAGATATTATTTTGCTTTTTGTGACCGGACTATAAACCTTAAATTCATCTGGATAGTGACTGTTATAATACCAGTGACTCCCAATTGTATGTAAAATTATTAATTTGTTTTCAGCCTGTAAGTTCTCTATTTTGTCAAACAAAGGAAAAAGATCACTATCGTGCCAATCTGAATATGTATATACTGACTTCTCCGGTCTTGCGTAGATTAATGTATCACACTCCATCATAAATGGGTAATATGTAACTGCAGCATCCTGATTAGCAAGCCATGAAGTGTGAAAACCACAGGATTTAAATAAAGTTATGAAAGAGTGTTCTGTGTTTGCTCTTTCGGTGTTTATACTGTCAGCGCGTGTTAGTATATGTGCAACACTTGGGTTAGTATAGGTGTATTCTGTATAAATATTCTTAAGCGAAATGATGTTTTTTTGTTTCGCTAACAATGGAGTTGTGTTTCGGATGTAGCCATTGATGCCCATATGATCGGCTCTTAATGATTCACCTATTATAAATACAATTGTTAGTTCCTCGTTCGATATGTAGTTTATAGTTGGGTCAGGGTTTATTCTTGGTAAATTTCTTTTTTCATAAAGCTTTCTGTATTCATTCAGGTTGTAATATAAAGATGTTGGATAATGCTGATAAAACGAATTTGTAACCCTCTCGTTAGCAGAATATAATACTACAGCTAATCCTATGCAGATTATTATATGGATGTGTTTTTTATAGACAACGATATGTTTAAATCTATAAATTACAATTATTACCGACAAGGCAATAGTAATGATAAATAAAATTATCTGAAATAATGAAATTACATCCAATGAAGTGCCGATGTCATTGTTTAGTGTTGCATCCACTATCATTGGTGTTAGTGTGGCTTTATAGAAATAACTGTAAAAACCAATTGTAGCCCCGATAGCAGTAAGTATAGGAAATGTAAATACAAACACATACTTGTTTATTGATAAAAAATACAAGAGGAAAAAAAGTGGAAGGCAGTTAAGTCCCCAATGAAAGAGTTTATATAACAAACCTTTAAAGCCAATCGTTGGATAAGATATAAAATCCGGATAAATGAATAATATCCCTCCCGTCAATGTAAGAATAAATAAAAAAAGAAAGTAAGATGAGGTGTTGTTTTTAGAAAACTTCATATGTAGTCTGCTTGTTGTTGCTATTTACTTATTGCCGGTGAAGTTTTGATTTTCCCAATTGCAAAAGGCAGGTGTCTGTTTAATATGTATATAGCGGGAGCTAAAATAATTATACAAATTGAGCTGAAAATCAAAGAGTATAATGTTGTCCCTTCATATTGTGTGTAATCAAGTCCAATTACATATATCAATATTGCTTTTAATAGAGAGCTTGCTATTAAATGAAGTGCAAGAATTATCAGAGTGTTTTTCCCGATATATAATAAAAAACCAATTGGTTTTGAAATGTTTTCAATTAGTTTGAACAATGCCACAGAGAAGATGATACCACTAAAAGCCCCAATGTAAAATAAAAAGTAATTCCCAAAATAATTTGTAAATACTTTAACTTCAGAGTTTAATTTGTACATAAGATATACAACAGTAAAAGATAGAACTGCAATTACCACTAACTTTAAGTTATTATTCTGTTGGGTTAGTAAGATTCTTTTTGCCTTTCCTCCAGCAACATAAAATACAATCATCGAAAATGCGATATCAATCCCCCATGGTAGTGATTGCTTATTGAAAGTGTAATTCAAACAACCAATAGTTATAAAGGATAGAAGAGCAAAGATTGTTGATCTAATGGTTTTTATATGTTTGAATACAATATAATGCAAGATTTCAACAGATATTAGGCATGCGATGAACCATAAAGGGACGTAATGTGTCATTAGCTTATACATACCCAGAACGATACCTTTTAGTGGCCCGATCGGACTTGTATTAAATTCGCTATCAAGACCATAGTTTCTGCCAATCAGAAGCCAGAATAAATAAGTAACTACATTGAAAAAGATGTAGGGAATAAGAATTCTAAGTATTTTCTGTTTTGTAAACTCATAAAGGGTGCGGTATCTCTCAGGATTTGAGAATATTCCGGATAAAAAGAAAAATAAAGGGATCAGAAAAACTCTTACTATTCCTTTGTAGGGATCAGGCACTCCAACATGTAATAATACAACATTGAAAATTGCTACTGCTTTTGCATAGTCAATCCAAAGAACTCGTTCTTGTCTCATTGAAAACTAATTAGTTTATGAAAAGGATCTTGGTTGCTGTGCTTTG
>CAZDSY010000218.1:0-3337 GCA_964508285.1 uncultured Paludibacter sp. | reverse complement strand
TTTAAAGAAACACTATCCGTTCTACCCGGCATCGATTATGAATTTACACAACCCATAGAAATGCGTTTCAATGAGCTGATAACAGGTGTGCGTGCCGACATTGCGATAAAACTTTACGGCGAAGATTTGAATTATCTGAATCATAAAGCGGGTGAAATAAAATCTGCTATCGAAAATGTGCCCGGTGCTGCAGATGTTATCCTGGAGAAAACTGCCGGTTTACCACAGATTAATGTGGCATATAACAAACAAAAAATAGCTTATTATGGTGCTGATATGGGCACTCTTAATCAATATCTTTCTATGGCATTTGGGGGAGCTGCAGCAGGTGTAATTTTCGAAGGCGAAAAACGTTTCGATTTAACTGTACGGCTTCCGGAAAATCTACGTGTGGATATCAACAGTATAAAAAATCTTCAGGTTCCAGTAGGCAACGGAATTCAGGTTCCATTATCGGAATTGGCTGCAATAAACTATACAACAGGTCCATCAAAAATTTCGCGCGACAACACTCACCGTCGGGTTGTGGTGAGTGTAAATGTTCGCAATCGTGACCTGAAATCGGTTGTAATGGATATCCAGAAAATTGTGTATGAAAAAATACAACTTGAACCAGGTTATTTTATAGCTTATGGAGGTCAGTTTGAAAATCTGCAAAATGCTACCAACCGACTGATGTTTGCAGTTCCTATTGCCATGGCGTTGATTTTTATTTTTCTGCATTTTGCTTTCAAGTCGGTGAAGGATGCACTTTTGATATATTCTGCTGTACCATTGGCTACAGTTGGAGGTGTATTATTGCTTTGGATAAGAGGAATGCCATTCAGCGTTTCAGCAGGTATTGGTTTTATTGCTTTGTTTGGTATTGCAGTGCTTAATGGAATCGTTCTGGTTGAACATCTTAAAGAATTAAAACATGAAAACAATGCTTCTATGCATGATTTGATAATTCAGGGAAGTACCAGTCGGTTGCGTCCGGTATTGCTCACCGCTAGTGCTGCTGCGTTGGGTTTTCTGCCTATGGCTATTTCTACCGGAGCCGGTGCTGAAGTCCAACGTCCACTTGCCACAGTTGTAATCGGGGGACTGATTACCTCTACCTTGCTAACGCTCATTGCTTTACCTTTATTGTTCGAAATTTTCTATAATGTTACCGGTTTCAATTTCAGGACTTTCAGATTTATCAGAAAAAACTCTGTAGTGATTTTGGCGGGTATACTGATGTTTTCTTCTTTTAGAGTAACCGCTTCAGAAAAAATAAATTTAGAAAATGCCATTCAAATAGCCCTGAAAAATAATTTTGAACTTAAAAATCGCAGTCTGAAAATTAAACATATGAAAGTTTTGGAAACTACTGCATTTAATCCCGGAAAAACTGAATTAAATTATGGCTACGATCAGAATAATATTGCGGAAAACGGCTATCCGTTAAAAGTTCTTGGTGTGAATCAACAGTTCAGTTTCCCGACTCTTTATATGGCGCAATACAAGGCTTTAAAGGCGGAGACTGAAATTGCAGTTGCTGAATTTGAATATCAGAAATTTCTACTAATAAAAGATATTACACAAGCGGTCAATCGGATAAATTATTTACATAATAAGCTTGCATTAATGGCTAAAACTGATAGTTTGTACACCAAAATTCAATCGGCATACGAACTTAAACAAAGTAAAGGAGCCATTAGCCGTCTCGATTTACTGAATATGACTGCACGATCGCAACAAATCAGAAATATGCTGAATGCCGTTTCTTATGAACTGGCAAGTGCCAACAATGAATTTAATGCCCTTTTACAATCGGATACTGTTTACACGTTAGCTTTGTCAGAATTTAATCAATTCATCATTAATTTTCAACCACTTCATCAGCATCCTTTTATTAAGTATTTAGAGACGGACTTAAAGTACAGAAATGCACTTCATAAAGTGGAGAATCATAAACTTTTACCTGATTTGTCTCTTTCATATTTTAACGGAACCAATGAATTCACAGGAGCAAAAAATTACCACGGATACAGTGTTGGTGTGGCAATTCCCTTGTTTTTTGGCGAAAACAGAGCAAAAATAAAAGCTGCTAGAATTTCTTCGGAAATAAGTCAGAATCAAATTGAAAATGAGTTGATGATGCTTGAAAATAAAAAGAATCAGCATTTAAACGAATTGAAAAAATTCGAAAATTTTATTTTATCGTACAATAAAACAGGCAGAAAACTGGCTGATGAGATTTTTAAGACATCAACAATGAGTTATAATGCCGGAGAAATAAGTTTTCTTGAATATGCATTAAGTATTGAAAATGCTTTAAATATACAAATTGAGTATTTGGATAACTTGTTTTATCATAATCGTTTGGCTATCGACCTTTTGTATTTAACGCGTTAGAAAGTAAGATTAAATTATTAAAACTGAAAAAATATATCATTATGAAAATAGATAAATTTTTAGTTGTTGCAGTATCGGTGTTTTTAGTTTCATGTTCCGGTAAAACATCAACAGAAACTGAAGGAGTTGACAATTCAGTAGAGGAACTTATTACAATTTCAAAGCAACAATTTGAAACGAATAAAATGGAATTAACAAAACCCATTGAAACTGCCTGGTACGAATCGGTAAAATGCAAAGGTGTAGTAGAAGCAATGCCCGGAGGAATTGCACAGGCTGGAAGTATGCTTACTGGTATTGTGCAGGATGTTTTATGTGCTGAAGGCGATTATGTTCAACAGGGTAAAGTGCTTTGTACGGTTACTTGCCTCGAATGGATTGAGTTACAAAAGAACTATGCCGAAACTTACACGCGGTTTAAACAAGCAGAGACCGAATATAATCGAATCGCAGCATTGTACGATAAAGGCGTTGGTTCAGAGAAAGAATTGATGGCTTACGGAAGTGAATTTCACAGTACGATGACTGCCCGAAATGCTTTAAAAATGAAAATACTTATGATGAATGTTTCAACCGAACAAACGGAAGCCGGAAATATTGCTCAAACGTTTACTATTAAAGCACCCATCAGCGGTTACATCACCAAAATGAAAGCAATACGAGGACAAACAATAGAAGTTAACAATGCTCCATTCGAAATTGTAAACCCTGATAAACTACATTTAAAACTTATGTTATTCGAAAATGAAGCAGGAAAGATAAATCTCAATCAAGATGTTGAATTCCAAATCCTGTCAAAACCCGATGAAATTCTCAAAGCAAGTATTTATAAAATAGGGAAATCAATTGATAATGAGACCAAATCAGTTATATCATTTGCCCGGATTGATAAAAATGCGCAAACAAAACTTGTAAATAATGCTTTTGTGGACGCTGAAATTAAAACAGATATACG
>CAZDSY010000217.1:0-3364 GCA_964508285.1 uncultured Paludibacter sp. | reverse complement strand
TATTAAATTAATAAAAGTTTTTATTTTTTTTCGCAAACGTTTGCAATTTAATAATTTTTTATTCTTATTACTATACCAATAAAAACAAACAAATAATCATTTGCCTAATAATATTGACTTTCTTTTTTATAAGCATTTTATTTTAACTATCTTTGCAAACCTATAATTTTCACGAATAAAAAAATATAATTATCTGCATAACAAATGATTGAATTTTCAATCGTAAATTGTAAATCATAAAATTGTAAAAAGCGAAAATGGAACTTACAAGTAAGTACAACCCTACGGAAATAGAGTCGAAATGGTATCAGTATTGGTTAGATAACGGATTTTTCAGTTCCAAACCCGATAGTCGCGAACCATATACTGTCGTCATTCCGCCGCCAAACGTTACCGGAGTACTGCATATGGGGCACATGCTCAACAATACCATTCAGGATGTGTTGGTTCGTCGGGCGCGTATGCAGGGCAAAAATGCTTGTTGGGTTCCGGGGACTGACCATGCTTCTATTGCTACCGAAGCCAAAGTTGTTGCAAAACTTGCATCGGAAGGTATTAAAAAAACTGATTTAACCCGCGAAGAGTTTCTTGGACATGCCTGGGATTGGACGCACAAACATGGTGGAATTATTCTGGAACAGTTAAAAAAACTGGGTGCTTCGTGTGATTGGAATCGTACAGCTTTTACCATGGACGAGCCACGTTCGGAAAGTGTATTGAAAGTGTTCGCAGATTTATACGAAAAAGGCCTTATTTACCGCGGTGTTCGCATGGTAAACTGGGATCCAAAAGCGTTGACGGCACTGTCGGACGAAGAAGTGATTTTCAAAGAACAACAGGGAAAACTGTATTATTTGAGATATAAAATAGCCTCCCCAAGCCCCTCCGAAGGAGGGGATGTAAACCCTACTGCAAATTATGGATATTTGACTGCAAAACATACAAATTATGATTTGTTGAAAAAGTACTCTAAAGAATTAAGGCGATTTTCTACTGAAGCAGAAGCTATTTTGTGGGAAATGTTGCGCAGGAAAAATTTAGAAGTCAGATTCAGACGACAATACATTATTGGTGATTATATTGTTGATTTTGTTTGTATCCCCAACAAACTGATTATTGAAGTTGATGGTGGTTATCATAATGAAGCGGAAGTCGCTGAAGCTGACAACATCAGAACTTCAATATTAAATGATCTTGGTTTTCAAGTAATTCGCTTTAGTAATGAAGAAGTGATAGGAAACTCTGACGAAGTTCTTAACCGGATTAAAAACGCATTAACTCAAACATCCCCTCCTTCGGAGGGGCTTGGGGAGGCTATTATTGCAACCACCAGACCTGAAACAATTTTTGGTGATACTGCCTTATGTATTAATCCTAACAATCCAAAAACCGCATGGTTGAAAGGCAAAAAAGTCATCGTGCCGCTGATAAACCGCGTTATTCCGGTAATTGAGGATGAGTATGTAGATGTTGAATTCGGAACTGGTTGTCTGAAAGTAACTCCGGCGCACGATGTGAACGACTACATATTGGGCGAAAAATACAATTTGCCTTCTATTGATATTTTCAATGACAATGGCACTTTAAACGAAAACGGAGCTCAATATGCCGGCATGGACAGGTTTGAAGTACGTAAACAAATTGAGAAAGATCTGGAAGCTGCAGGATTGCTCGAAAAGACAGAACCTTACACAAATAAAGTAGGATTTTCAGAACGTACTGATGTCCCCATCGAACCAAAACTATCCATGCAATGGTTTCTTAAAATGGAACAACTGGCAAAACCGGCTTTAGAAGCGGTAATGAATGACGATATAAAACTTCATCCGGCAAAATTTAAAAATACTTACCGTCACTGGATGGAAAACGTGAAAGATTGGTGTATTTCACGTCAGCTATGGTGGGGGCACCGTATTCCGGCGTGGTATGCAGCCCCCCTCAATACCCCCGATGGGGGGACTTCCCAACAAATAATCATTGTTGCTGAATCTGAGGAAAAAGCTCGCGAAATTGCGGAGAATCATCCCTCTCTCGGAGGGTCTGGAGGAGGCTATAGTTTTCGTCAGGATGAAGATTGTCTGGACACCTGGTTTTCCTCCTGGTTATGGCCAATTTCGGTATTCGATGGCATCAATAATCCTGACAACGAAGATATTAAATATTATTATCCTACTAACGATTTAGTAACTGCACCTGAGATTCTTTTCTTTTGGGTAGCACGTATGATTATTGCAGGATACGAATACCGGGGCGAAATGCCGTTCAAAAATGTATATCTGACGGGAATTGTTCGTGATAAATTAGGACGTAAAATGTCCAAATCATTGGGCAACTCGCCCGATCCGCTGGATTTGATTGCACATTACGGAGCTGATGCAGTACGTCTGGGTATGTTGCTGACTTCGCCTGCCGGAAACGATTTACCGTATGACGACAGTCTTTGCGAACAAGGCCGCAACTTCAACAATAAAATATGGAATGCTTTCCGCTTGGTAAAAGGCTGGAGCCTCCCCCCAACCCCCTCCGAAGGAGGGGGAGAAATGCCCCAACCTGAATCAGCAAAAATTGCCATTAAATGGTTTGAGGCTAAATTAAACCAAACATTAATTGAAATTGATGATTTGTTTTCAAAATACCGTTTGTCTGAAGCTTTGATGGCTGTTTACAGGCTATTCTGGGACGAATTTTCCTCATGGTATCTTGAGATTGTAAAACCTGCTTTCCAAAAACCCATCGACCGCACAACTTACGAAGCTACGCTTGGTTTCTTCGATTCTTTGTTAAAAGTATTGCATCCGTTTATGCCGTTTATTACAGAAGAACTTTGGCAAGCGCTGGAAGAGCGTAAATACGGTGAAAGTATCATGGTTGCATTGCAACCAAAAGCTGCAGAAGTTGACGAAAAACTATTAGAAGATTTTGAATTTACTAAAGAAATTATTGCAGGTATTCGTACCGTGCGTTTGCAGAAGAACATTCCAAACAAAGAAGTTTTGAGCTTACAAGTAGTTGGTAAACATAAAGCAGATTTTGACGCTGTGATTGTAAAACTTGGTAATTTGCAAATAATTGAGAATGTGAATGAAAAAGCAACTGGATCAATTTCGTTCTTAGTTGGTACCACAGAATATTCTATTCCGATGGGTGACTTGATTAATGCCGAAGAAGAAATTGCCAAGATGGAAGCCGAGATAAAATACTACGAAGGCTTTATTGAATCTGTAATGAAAAAGCTTGGCAACGAACGCTTTGTGGCAAACGCCAAACTGGAAATAGTGGAAAACGAACGTAAAAAGAAAGCCGATGCCGAAAGTAAAATTGCCTCGCTGAAAGAAGGAATTCAAGCGTTGAAAAAATAGTGTAA
>CAZDSY010000216.1:0-3392 GCA_964508285.1 uncultured Paludibacter sp. | reverse complement strand
CCTCCAAGACGCATTAACATTTCATCGAAATCAACCAGATGGGCATCGAATTCGGGACCATCAACACAAACAAATTTTGTTTTTCCACCCACCGAAACCCTGCAAGCGCCACACATTCCGGTGCCGTCAACCATTATTGTATTCAACGATGCCATGGTTGGAATTTCGTATTTTTTGGTTAGCAAACTTACAAACTTCATCATTATAGCAGGACCGATAGTAACACATAAATCCACTTTTTCGCGGTTAATTACCATTTCCACCCCATTAGTTACCAATCCTTTATTGCCATAAGAACCATCATCGGTCATTACTATCACTTCATCAGAATATTCTTTCATCTGTTCTTCCAAAATTATCAGTTCTTTTGTACGTGCAGCAAGAACAGTAATTACACGATTCCCGGCTTGTTTGAGCGCTGCAGCAATTGGCATCATGGGCGCAGTTCCAACTCCTCCGCAAGCACAAACCACAGTTCCGTAGTTTTCGATGTGTGTTGCTTTCCCGAGTGGACCAACAAGGTCGGTAATGTAATCACCTTCATTCAATTCGCAAAGTTTGGTTGAAGATACACCCATTTTTTGCACCACGAGTGTTATTGTACCACGTTGAACATCAGCATCGGCAATTGTAAGCGGAATTCGTTCGCCTTTTTCTCCAACTTTTACCATTACAAAATGTCCAGCTTTACGTGATTTTGCAACAAGTGGTGCTTCTACTTCGAACTTTACGACTTTTTCTGAAAAATATTCTTTTGAAATTATTTTATTCATCAGTTTTTAAAATTAGATAATGCAAAAATACAAAAAAACGATCACAGAGAACTAATTCATTTTGTGATATTGGTTACATTTTAAATGTAATCGTTAGGATTTATTCCGTTAGAAAAAGTATCACTTTTTCAACTGATTTGGTACAAACCGGACAAAACGCTTTCGCTTCGTTGGTTCGCATACGGCAATCGAATGCGGGACGAAACATTCCTTTTGTAAGGTAACCACCGCCTTCGAATACTCCTAATTTTGATTTATTTTCTTCGTTTACGGGCGTTGGAACCGGTGTAGAAGGATTTAAATCAGTTTTCCATTTAATGTCAAAATTAACAAGAGAAGTAATGTTCGGTTCCCATGGTTCCTGTTTTATATCATACATCGCATCGAGTACATCAGCACCTTCACGGAAATATTCATCAGCCAATCCGGCAAATGAATGTCCAAATTCGTGTACAATTACTTCATCCTTAGCCCTTTTACTTCCTGCAGAGGCAAGTGCGTAGAAATTATAAATTCCTCCACCACCATACTCAAGAGTGTTAGCGAGAATATAAATAGCATCGTAGGGAACAAGTGATGCGTAATCGCGAACTGAAAAAACGTTTGGAGTAGTGAGATAACGAGGTTCGTAAAAGGTATAATAGTGCGACCCTACAGCCGTTTTTTTCCAATCGTCTTTATGAGGCATCGAAATTCCTTTTTCAAGTGAAACGGCAGCAACGGCATATACATTTATTCTATTCCGATAACTTTTAAACGGTTCATGGGTAAAAAGGCTCTCTGCAAGTTTACGGGCATCGTCATAAAACTTTTTTATTTCTTTTTCTGTATAACCTTCGGCAATAACAGCGATGTCCACTCCACCGTCGGGAGGGGTATTTTTGAAAATTTCTTTTACCTGAGCTGTAACCGAAGGTTTATTCGAAATCAATTTATCGTCAGGAGAAAAACTGAATTGCATTAAATTTTCCCATTTATCAATATCAAGTCTTTTATCAATCAGAACTTTTACTGATTTTTTCGGATAAGGGAACTGGACTGATTGCTCGAAACATTTGCTGACTTTTTTTGCTTCGGCGGTAGTTAGCCATTCAAAATAAAGCGTACTGAATCCTTCGGTGTAAATCAAACTGTTTGATAAACTATCAAATACTTGTACACGATATTGTCCCAAATTCAGGTTTTCAGACAAATGCTTTTTTCTTCCGCCCCATTCAGGTTCTTTTTTTATTTTCACTAAATGAGCATCCGTTTTAACGGCATTGCCGCAAAACATAAAATCGATACGACAGGCTGCCGAAGTAAAGTAATCATTGTATTGCTGTGAGAAAGCAACCAATGAAGTAAGTGCAAATGCGAAAGTTGAAATAATGTGTTTTTTCATTTTTTTATTTTTTTGACGACAGACTTTATAAACTGATAAACCATTAACTAATTCACCAATCAAAGAATCTCAAAAACCTCACTGAGCGAATTTATCCGATAAGTTGCAGATTTGCTTTCTAAGGATTCGTTTTTATTTAGCGAAAAATAAATTTGGTCGATTCCGGCATTTTTAGCTCCTTCAATATCAGCCATATAACTATCCCCAATCATGATAGTTTCGGAGGCTGTTGTGCTATTCAGTTGCAGCGCGTAATCAAAGATTTTTTTATCAGGTTTTAGCGCTCCAGCAGCTTCCGACAATACTACATGAGCAAAATATTGCGCAATGTTACTGCTTCGGATTTTTTTATACTGAACCTCGGTAAACCCATTTGAAAGAAGTGTAAGTGGATATTTTTCCGATAAATACTCTAAAACTTCGCGAGCATAAGGCATTAATACCGTTTTAGTGGGTAAAATATCGAGGTACTGTTTGCCAATTTCCTCAGCTAATTGCTGGTCGTCAACACCCATTTTTGCAAGCGGATATCTGAAACGTTCGGCTTTCAGGAAATCCTGTGTAATTTCACCTTTGCCATAAGCTTCCCAAAGTTCAATATTTCGTTTGGCATAAATACTGAAAAACTCATCGAACCCTGAAAAGTAATTATCGAGTTTGCGGTCAAAATACATTTCTTCGAGCGAATGTCGTGCATTGGTATGAAAATCCCATACTGTATCATCAAGATCGATAAAAACCGTTTTATATTTTTTTGCTGTTTTTTTCAGAATTGATTAAATGGAAATAAATACAAGAAGATTTTTTTTGATTATAAATTATTCAGTAAAAAATGAAACTTGTTAAATCAAATTTTAATCAACCTCAACTACAAGATACTTACTTATACTCCAAAACTCGTGATAATCAACAATAATCAGCACAAAATTATTGTTTTCCTTTTCCAATGTATATGATGAACGGGGATGATTCGTAAGTATTTTAGCACGTGTTGAATACAACGGAATGGATTTTATTTTGCGGGCGTCAATTTTCACAAAGTAATTTTTGTTAAAATCACTTTCGAGCACTCTTTGCGGACGGAAAAGCCCGTCGGAAGTTACAATTTTTTGGTCACGTAACTCTTTGCGTGTTCCAAAAACATACCATGCAGTATTGATGGTTTCATCCTGTTCTTTAATTACTTCCTGTTTTTTTTCGTTTTCTGTTTTTAATTCTTCAATATCGCTGCCCAA
>CAZDSY010000215.1:0-3404 GCA_964508285.1 uncultured Paludibacter sp. | reverse complement strand
AATAAGTTTATTTCCGATTTTCTAAAAAAAGAACTCGATAATTATTTGCATCGAAATCCGGAAACGGCATCTGTCATGCTGCAAAAAATTCAGGACTCGGAAAAAGAACGCAAAGCTATAGCCGGAGTAACCAAGCTAGCCCGTGAACGTGCAAAAAAAGTTAACCTACACAACAAAAAACTACGCGATTGCCGATATCATTACAACGATACCCTCACTAAGGACGAAAAGAAAAACGAAATGATAGAAAATTCGTGTATTTTCATAACCGAAGGCGACTCGGCAAGCGGCTCAATCACAAAAAGCCGCGATGTAAATACGCAGGCTGTGTTCAGCTTACGCGGTAAACCGCTCAACAGTTATGGACTGACAAAGAAAATTGTTTACGAAAACGAAGAATTTAATCTGCTGCAAGCTGCATTGAATATTGAAGACGGAATTGAAGGGTTACGCTACAATAAAGTAATTGTGGCAACCGACGCCGACGTGGATGGTATGCATATTCGTCTTTTGCTTATCACTTTCTTCCTGCAATTTTTCCCTGATTTAATAAAAAAAGGTCACGTACATATACTACAAACGCCGCTTTTTCGAGTTCGGAATAAGAAGGAAACGCTTTATTGTTATTCCGAGGAAGAACGCCTTGCAGCAATTGCAAAATTAGGTACAAATGCTGAAATTACCCGGTTCAAAGGTTTGGGCGAGATTTCGCCTGATGAGTTCAAACATTTTATCGGGAAAGACATGCGCCTCGATCAGGTAACGCTAAAAAAAGAAGATGCTGTTCAGGACTTACTATCGTTTTACATGGGGAAAAATACTTCGGAACGCCAAAATTTTATTATCGAAAACCTCGTAGTGGAGGAAGATGTGTAAAAATTTTACGATTTACCATATTTACGATTTACAATTTAATGTCCTACGCACACATCTCCACTCAGGGCATAAAATATGCCGGTTCCAAACTGAAAATAATTCCTTATATCGCCGAAATTTTTACGGAATTGAGAAATGTACGGAATGTTTTGGATGGTTTCAGTGGCACAACACGTGTTTCACAAGCATTCGCGCAAATGGGTTACAACACAACAGCCAACGATATTTCGGCTTGGTCAGAAGTTTTCGGAACTTGCTACCTGAAATCAAACGGTTCAGATAAGTATTATCAGGATATTATCAATCATTTAAACAATCTGAAAGGTTATGATGGTTGGTTTACCGAACATTACGGAGGCGAAAATGGACAAGCAAAAAGACCATTCCAGGCGAAAAACACCCGAAAATTAGATGCCATTCGCGATGAAATTGATCGCATGAATCTAACTTGGGAAGATAAATGTGTATTGCTTACCAGCCTCATTTATGCGCTCGATGCTGTAGATAGTACGCTGGGCCATTATGTGGCTTACCTTTCGGAATGGTCGCCACGTTCGTACAATGATTTAACACTCAAATTGCCCAAACGTTTTCCCCTTAAAAGTGAAAATCGGGTAATCAGAAACGATATTTTCGAAACCATTCAAAATTACGAATTCGATTTTGCTTATTTCGATCCGCCTTACGGCTCGAACAACGAAAAAATGCCTCCAAGTCGCGTTCGATACAATTCTTATTACCATATCTGGACAACTGTAATTCAAAACGACAAACCGACACTTTTTGGTAAAGCCAATCGTCGTGAAGATTCACGCGATACCATATCGGGCTCCATTTTCGAAGAGTTTAAAAAAAACGAAGATGGACATTTTATTGCCATGAAAGCCCTCGAAAATTTAATAAAAGAAACGCGTTCACGTTACATTTTACTCTCTTACAGTTCAGGAGGAAAAGCAACCAAACATGAACTTACCGATATTATAAATCAATCAGGCACAATGCTTAAAGCGTTAGAAATTGACTACAAAAAAAATGTTATGGGAAATATGCGCTGGACTAATGAGTGGATAAACAGTAATGGAAAATATCATGAATATTTGTTTTTAATGAAAAAAAAATAGTTTTGACAATTGAACAAAGACACAAGAGCAAAGAAAAAAAGTAAATTGAAAATAATAATAATGTCCAAAACTTACTATTCAGAAGACCAGCAGGATTTGAACCCTGATGTATATTTTATGAAACAAGCGCTGGCAGAAGCACATAAAGCTTTTGAGCGCGATGAAGTACCCGTTGGAGCAGTGATTGTTTGTCAGGGACGAATAATTGCACGTGGTTACAACCTGACAGAGACACTTACCGATGTAACTGCACATGCCGAAATGCAGGCTATTACAGCTGCCTCCGGCTTTCTTGGTGGAAAATATTTGATCGATTGCACACTGTATGTTACGGTTGAACCTTGTGTAATGTGCGCCGGAGCTTTGGGGTGGTCGCAAATTAGCCGCATTGTTTATGGCGCTCCCGACGAAAAACGCGGATTTACGCGCTTCGCACCCATGGCGCTGCACCCGAAAACGGAAATAACTTCAGGCATACTCGAAGCTGAATGCGCTGACTTAATGAAGGAGTTTTTTAAACGGAAAAGGTGAACCCGGATTTTTAAAGAACATAACAATTCAGCATTTTTAAAGTAACAGGCACAACGATTTATTATTAAATTAAGCGCAAATTGAATGTGTTAAACACATATCTCCGGAATGACTTTTATGTGTAATATTCTTTTTAAGCAACACATTAATATTGTCTATATAATTTAAATTACTGATATTTACAAAATTTTAAACTTTTAGCAAGAAGTAATTTCTATATTTTAGAACTTTCGCATATTTGTGTGTTGGGCAACCATAATATGAAAACCCTCTGTTAACATGAAAACTGACTTTAAAGTCGACAAAAGAATTATAAAATTCATCTGGATAAGCTTGGCAATTCTGATTATAGACCAGTTTATATAGCATTTATTTGAAGCATTCAAACTTTTAATCTACTTTTGAAAACTAATGAAGTAAGAGATTGAAAATATAGATTTTTGGGTTGGAAGAATTATTATTATTATATTTTTCTTCCTTTGTCTTAGCCCCCAAATTAACTGGACTATTTTGAAGAATTATTTTCAGATTATAAAATTCCAACCTCATATATTCGTTCATTTGACAAAAAAAGATATTGGGTCATATAGAAAAAATTGAAGACAAATTTAAAATTCATGTTGCTTTGCCTGAACAGCTAATTAATGAATATGCAATGCACTTTTGTTCCGTGCAAAAGTATGATGATGCATTAGAACTTTTACAGTTGAATCTGGCGAATTATAAAAATCCATACGAGACGTATTATTTTATTGGACAAGTTTATCTATTAAAAGGAAATAAAAACAAAGCCTTGGAATATTATGAAAAGTTATATGAAATTACACTACCATACGAAAGTTTTTATAAATAATAATTTTAAAAATACAAATGCAT
>CAZDSY010000214.1:0-3431 GCA_964508285.1 uncultured Paludibacter sp. | reverse complement strand
AATAAATCAATATTCCCGTTTGCATATACAATAAGTAATTGTTTGCTTGCTATATCATATTCAATGCGTGAAATATTATTATCGTTCAGTCCGCTTACTTTACTGTAAAATTCCAATCCGAAATCTTCTTTATCAACAGAAAACAGAGACCCTTCACTAACAGCAAATATCTTATTTTCGGTTTGTGCTATTTGTTCCACATTGTTGTATGCTAAATGGGTACGCCATTTTCCCATCGCAAGCTGAGCATATGTTGTGGTTGACATTAAAATTAAAACGGCAATGAGTAGTATATTTATTTTTTTCATTTTAAATTAACTGAAATCGAAAATAGTATTTTATAACACCAAAATATATAAACTTAATTTTTAGTGATTTATTTTACATTAAAATATATTTCAAAAAGAACATGCTTAATATGCTATAAGTTCATATTTGTTTCTGAAAAAACTCCGTCAGTTTTTTCACTGCTTTAGCTCTGTGACTAATGCGATTTTTTTCGTCAGCTCCCATTTCGGCAAAAGTTTTATTATAGCCTTCAGGAACGAAAATCGGATCATATCCAAAACCTGCTTCTCCTCTGGGTTTGTCAATTATGTAACCTTCAATTTGTCCTTCGAAACAATAAATTTGTCGGTTTTGAATAAGTGCAATTACAGTTTTAAAACGCGCTTTACGATTCTTTATATTCTTTAGCTTTTCGAGTAGTTTTTTCATATTTGCCGCAGCGTTTTGTTCAATACCGGCATATCGGGCCGAATAAACACCCGGGGCTCCGTCAAGTGCATCTACCTCAAGTCCTGTGTCGTCTGCAAAACAATCCGTATTGTATCGGTTAAAGATATATTGTGCTTTTAATATAGCATTCTCTTCAAGTGTAGTTCCCGTTTCCGGAATATCATCAGTACATCCGATATCAGCAAGACTTATCACTTCTGCAAAATCTTTTAAAACTGCTTTAACTTCAGCAAGTTTGTGCGAATTGTTGGTGGCAAAAACTATTTTTTTCATTCACAGTATATTTTTTTTGCATGGAGTGCAAAGATAGTTATTTTTACAATATCACCATTAATTTTCAGTGAATTATAGTCGAATGTTGATAACCTACATTTTTTGCATAAAAATACTTAGTTTTATTTTAAAAAATTACTTTTCGGAGTTTCATGAAGTAGTTTATAAGATGAATTGAAGTTTTTTATATAATTTTGCATCAGTTTATAATCAAAACTTATTTTTATGTCGGTAAAAGCACGTGTAAATTTTGGAACCAAAATCGGCGTGGTAGCAGCTGCAGCCGGTTCAGCAGTAGGATTAGGCAATATCTGGCGTTTCCCTTATGAACTTGGTCAATACGGAGGCGGTGCGTTTTTAATCGTTTATCTGGCTTGTGTGGTATTGCTGGGTATGCCGGTAATGCTTTCGGAGTTTGTCATTGGCCGACGCGGCGAAGCTAATGCAGCAGGTGCTTTTCGTAAACTTGCGCCGGGAAGTGCATGGTGGTTAGTGGGATTAGTTGGAATTTTAACTGCTTTTTTAATTCTTGGTTTTTATATCGTTGTTTCTGGCTGGACACTTGAATATATTTTTCAGGCTGTAGGCAATGAGTTTGCCACTAAAGACACAAAAACGCTGAGTGAAGTGTTTACCGCATTCAGTACCGATACTTTTCGTCCTCTTTTTTGGATGACTTTATTTTTGATAATATCGGCTGGAATTGTTCTCGCTGGAGTTACCAAGGGAATCGAAAGAAGCTCCAAGTTTCTGATGCCTTTGTTGTTACTTATAATTATTGCCCTTGTTGTTAGGGCGGTAACACTTCCAAAAGGATTTGACGGAATTCAATTTCTATTTCAGCCCGATTTTAGCAAAATAAATTCAGCGGTAATTCTTAGTGCCATGGGACAGGCATTTTTTTCGTTAAGTCTTGGTATGGGTTGTATGATTACCTACGGCTCATACATAAATAAAAAAAATAATCTTGCAAATACTGTAGTAGAAGTTACCCTCCTCGATACATTGGTGGCTGTTTTAGCAGCATCGGCTATTTTCCCTGCTGTTTTTTCTCTTGGTATAAATCCTGCACAAGGTCCTGAATTAGTTTTTATTACCCTTCCGAATGTATTTTCGCACATGCCCGGTGGATTTCTTTGGGCAATATTGTTTTTTGTGCTGTTAAGCGTTGCAGCTTTAACATCGGTTATTTCCTTGCTTGAAGTTATTGTGGCCTTTTTTGCAGAGGAATTTAAGTTTTCGCGTAAAACTACGATAATTTTAACATCCATTGGTGTATTTGTTTTTGGTATTTTATCGTCATTTTCACTGGGGATATGGAAAGATATAACTATTTTCGGACAGGGATTCTTTGCACTTTTTGATTCGATTACTTCAAAATTTTTTATGCCTGCCGGTGGGATGTTTATTGCACTTTTTGCTGCATGGAAAATTAAAAAATCCGATCTACAAGATGAAATAAGCTCAGGAGGTAAATTCAAAATCGGTTTTTTTGCTGTTTATCTGTTTCTTGTGCGTTATATTGCCCCTATTGGTATCTTATTGATTTTTCTTAATCAACTTGGACTTGCAAAATGGTTAGGGTTATAAACAATCAAAATTCCTCATTCTTTTCTTAAATTTTCCAGTTACTGGATTTTTGCGTTTATTGCAGCTTATATTGATACGTTGCAAATTTTGTTAATTTTGTATCGATAAAAATAAGTTCGCAATGAAAAAAGTGATACTTGCTTGTACAATTCTTGTTTCATTTGCTGTAAATGCTCAGGAATTTGTTCCCCGAAAATACCTTATATCTACAATAACTGACGAAGCCGGTATTTCGGTTTTAACCCTTTTGGATGCATACCTTTCACCATTAACTTACACAGGCGCAGCTGCATACTATCAACGTTCGTCTCAAAAACTTTTTAGTTCCGACAATTTAAATTTATCCTACGAAACTAAACTCAGATTAATTGGTGGAGTAACTTACAATAAAGCTTTTTCGGCAGGAATAACGCATATAGGAGGAAGAATTTCATGGGGACCGTTTTATTATTTTAAATTATCAGATAACTTTCGTTTAAGAGCAGGAGGAAATATTAATGCCGCTGCTGCCAATAACAATCAGACTCGAAACGTGAATAATCCTGTAAATTTCGATTTTAACACAAACCTGAATGCTGCTGCCGAAGTAAAATACAAACTGAAACTTTTCAGAAAACAACTGATAATATTTGGAAATCTAGATTTCCCGTTAGCCGGTGTAATGTTTGTGCCGCGTAGCGGAATTTCGTATTATCAACTTGTAGAACTTGGCGATTTTGATCATACAATACATTTTAGTTCATTTCATAACCGACAGGGATTGAATATTTCTTCAGCGGTAGAAATCCCATTTCAATACACAACGTGGATATTTGGACTTGGCGGAGAAA
>CAZDSY010000213.1:0-3438 GCA_964508285.1 uncultured Paludibacter sp. | reverse complement strand
CAACAGGCAGTATCGTAGAAGAAATAAAAACCGAAATTAAAAGCGTTTTGCTGGCACACAACACTTATACAGGAGCAGCTTCGGCGTTATCACCCTGGACTTTCGAGAGCGGTTACAGTATTACCAATGAAGCGGGGAAAGCCTATGCTACCGGAAGTGAAATGGGAATAAAATATTCGGCAGCCACACAATATAAAATTTTGTTACCCAATGGAATTGCTGTGGACAGCGTAACATTTACCGGTTACGATAACTATGCCGATGAGGACTCCTATCTGGGGGAGTTGAATGGAACTACGTATAGCAGTACCAATTACGTTTATATACGTAAAAATGCAAGCGGTGTTTACACTGTTGCCTCGTACACGGTTCCACTAACAACACCGGCAACAGGTTCGTTTACCTTTACTTTTCAAGGGAAACAAGTGGTATTACGCATCACTTTGTGGGCACGCACAACTACCGCCAACAAATATATACATATTACTCCACTTGACCCTGATGGACTGACAACTGTTTATTCAATTAATGGAAGTATTATTAAACGAAATGTTGTACGTCGTTACGCTTTGGATGGATTACCAACAGGTATCTATATAGTAGATAACATAAAGCAGATGGTAAGATATTGAAAATTGATTTTATTTTTTTACCGGTTGGTAAAACAAGCACCCTGTCAGCGTGCTTGCACCTGAAAGGGTTGAAAAAAGTAATCAATTTTTTACTCTATTAACTTCATTACATCCTCAATATTCAGCTGCTTGAGTATTTCAGTTTCATTGCTGAGCATTGTTTCCGACAATGCAAGTTTTGATTCCTGTAATTTCAGAATTTTTTCCTCAATAGAGTTTTTGGTGATAAATTTATAAACGAATACTTTATTTTTTTGCCCGATACGGTGTGCCCGATCATAAGCCTGTGCTTCAGCAGCAAGATTCCACCATGGGTCAAGGAGAAAAACATACGAAGCTGCTGTTAGATTTAAACCAGTTCCACCTGCTTTCAACGACAACAAAAAGATTTTTACATCGGGGTTGTACTGAAATTTTTCGACCTGTTCTTTTCTGTCTTTTGTACTTCCATCGAGATAAGCATATACAATTCCGGAATTATCAAGCGTATCACGAAACAATTTTAAATGTTCCACAAATGAGCTAAACACAAGTATTTTATTATCATTTTCAGTAATTTCTTGAAGCATTTCAAATGCAAGTTCAAATTTTCCGGAAAGTTCGTTATAAGATTTATCAACCAATATGGGGTGATTAGCAATCTGACGTAACCGCAACAAACCTTCGAGCAAAACAAAAGCATTTACCCTACCATTTTCGTCCTTGTTGTTTAGAAATTTATCACGATAAAAATTCCGGTAATCCTTATACCTTTTGTGTTGTGCTTCAGTCATATCACACCATTGCACTGTAATTTGTTTTTCGGGCAGATCCGGAAGAACTTCGGCTTTGGTACGTCGCAGAATAAACGGTTGCAAAAGTTTACGATAAAGTTGCTGTCGGGTAGATTTTTTAACTTCGCTCAGAAAAACCGGAAGCGAACCCAGCATATTGCGATTAAAAAAATGCACCTGCGACCATAAATCTGATAAAGAATTTTCGATGGGGGTACCGGTAAGCGTCAGAAATCGCCTTCCTTGAAGCATAAGACAAACTTGTGCAATATCAGAATAAGGATTTTTTATAGCTTGTGCCTCATCAAGTATTATATAATTGAAATTATATGACGAAAGAAGCTGTTTGTCGCGACGAACTATGCCATAGCTTGTTAAAACGATATCGGCATTGGTAAATTCAATTGCATTTTTAGTACGTAATGTACCTGTGTGAACATAAATTTTCAATTCAGGAGTAAAGCGCTCAGTCTCAACCTGCCAGTTGTATATTAAGCTTGTTGGGACAATCAGTAAACTTGTTCCATGACCTGATTTTTTTTGCCATTGCAGTAAGCAAAGCGTCTGAATGGTTTTCCCTAGTCCCATATCGTCGGCAAGGCAACCACCCAGTGAAAGTTCATCAAGCAAACGGAGCCAGTTATATCCTTCTCGTTGATAATGACGTAGTTCACCTTTAAAACCTTCAGGTAATTCAAAATCAATCAATGGGTTGCCACCCAACAGCAATCTGGTATTTTCCTTTACGGCAAGTGTAACTTTTTCATTTAACTCCAATTCGCCTGCAATAGCATAATAATGCTTTGATAAAACCGCATTCCCGTTTTCTATTCGCGAAAGGTCAGCTAAGCTTTTATATTCATCGAACCAACTTTGGGGAATTTGAGCATATTCGCCATTAGGAAGTAAAATCTCATGTTTATCGCGTTTAATATAGTTCAGAATTCGAATAATTGGAATTTCATATTCACCAAAATAAACCTTGCCTTTAATATCAAACCAGTCATTTTCCTGAGAAAGTTCTATGCGTATGCTTCGGTTTCCGATAAAAACCGGGTAATGAATACCTTTACGGTTTTCGAAAGCGATTTCAACTCCGGTGGCTTCTATAGCCTTATAATTTATGTTTACCCATTCTATTCCTTCCAGATAAGGAAAAGTTTTAATTTTTCCATCGAGATTCAGACCAATTTCATTTAACGAGTCAATATAAAGTTTTTCGAGTTCATAATCACGTTCAACTTTAATAATCGTATATTTACCCTTTTCGACGTTGAGATTTACTGATTTTCCGCCCCTGCCTGCCCAAAACATAAAACCATCGTATTTGAAAATCAACTCAAGTACTAAGGTTTTATCTCCAAGAGCTGCTTCTGCATCGAAAAGCGATTGTTGCCTCACGGGTTCAACTGTTTTTACATGCAATACCGCCTTTTTTAAATCTCTTACGGTATTAATATCGAAACCAAGTGCCAAAACCCTATTTGTTGACACAAGCGGCAGAATTACTTTCGTGAAATATTCCTGTACCTTGTTTTCGGGTACGGCAACTTTGTTTTTATTGAAAAAAGGCGTGAGTTTCAGCCCTTCCACATGATCGTCGAACTCGAAAATTTTGTTGTTCAACATAATTCTTGCAGGATTGCCCGATACAAGTACTCCATTGCGCAACGATAAGGGTTTATTTCGCCAACTGATTTCAAGCCAGTAAAACAATTTATTATTTTCAATTTCGAAACAATATAAGTGTTCAGGCATTTCATCTTCCATTATCAATGGCTTCCAGTTAAACGGGAAACGACCTTCGGCAAAATAGAGAGGCTTTGAAGCTATTAAAGAGAAGAAAACACTCAACTGAGCCTCGATATAATCAATAAGATACTTTCGTATATATTTAATATCGGCATTGTTTGTTTGGGTTTCAAAGTATTTTTTTAAAACCGATCCCCAATTACGTGCATGCTGATCTTTTACTTTTGAAGCAATAACTTCTGTATCAAGTTTCAGGCAGCAATCGAGCAGTTTAAGGTCGG
>CAZDSY010000212.1:0-3438 GCA_964508285.1 uncultured Paludibacter sp. | reverse complement strand
CAAAACATGGACGAAGTTTTCAGACAACTGGCACGAAAAGCGGAAAGAATTGAATGAGACAATGTGCCAATTAGATAATGTGATAAAAATGAGCGAATGAAGCAGTGGTAAATTGAAACTTTTGAAACCTGAAACTTCTGAAACTTTTTAAGCTCTGAAACCATTGAAATTTTAAACATTTATGAATGGCAAAAAAGCAGATAAAAAAATATTCCTGTCGTTTGTGCGCAAGGAATTTCATCATATTTTACGTGATCGTACCACGATCGCGATTCTTCTTTTATTGCCTGTGCTTATGCTACTACTGTTTGGTTATGCCATTACCACAGAAGTGCGAAATTCAAAAATTGGGATACTCGATCCTTCAAACGACATTTCGACAAGAGCTATCATTAATAAATTTCAGAACAGTCAGTATTTTTCGGTTGAAAAAATTATTCATCATCCCGATGAAATTGAAGCGTTATTTCTGAAACATCAGTTGAAAATGGTAGTTGTTTTCAGCGATAATTTTCATTCAAAAGCTATGCACGATGGTTCGGCACAAATACAACTTATAACCGATGCTACTGACCCTAACACGGCAAAAGCTGTAACAGGCTATGCCACCGCAATTATCGGTACATGGCAACAGGAAGTTTTCGGGTTGCAAAAAATACCCCTCAGCATTAATCCTGAAATAAAACTGCTTTACAACCCGCGAATGAAAGGTGCTTATAACTTTGTACCTGGTGTAATGGGAATGATTTTGATGCTGATTTGCGCAATGATGACATCCATTTCCATTGCTCGTGAAAAAGAAACCGGCACAATGGAAGTATTACTGGTTTCACCTGTAAAACCTATTCAAATAATATTTGCCAAAACAGTTCCATACTTTTTGCTATCCATTGTAAACCTCACAACTATTCTTTTGTTGTCGGTATTTCTACTGAAAGTGCCGGTAGCAGGAAGTCTGTTTTGGTTGCTCGTACTTTCGCTGGTGTATATTTTTGTAAATCTTTCGCTCGGGTTAGTAATTTCATCCGTAGCAGAAACACAGGTTGTAGCGTTACTCTTTTCAGGAATGATACTTTTATTGCCGGTAATTATGCTTTCGGGAATGATGTTTCCGGTGGAAAATATGCCTCAATTTTTTCAGTGGATTTCGCAAATTGTACCCGCTAAATGGTATATTATCGGCGTAAAGAAAATAATGATAAAAGGACTTGGATTGCAGGCAATTTTACCAGAACTTTCCGTTTTGCTGGGAATGGGAATTTTATTGATCAATATAAGCCTGCGGAAATTTAAAAACAGGTTAGAATAGATAATATGCCATTGTACCAATAAATCTTCAAAACGTTGATAGACTTTTGAACGTTTCCTGGATATTTAAGAAAGTAAGAAAATGGGAAGAAATAATACCAATATTAAAATATTTAACAATGAATAACCCTGAAACTTGAAACCCTGAAACCCTGAAACTCTCAAACCCTAAACTCTATCAATCAATGTCGATATTTAACAAACATAAACAAGCACTTTCAAAGCTGCCTTTGAGTAACAATAATTTCATTTTAAAATTTCTGCTTGAAAAAGAATTTATTCAATTCAGCCGAAACAAGTTTTTTCCGAAAATGCTCATTGCCGTTCCCTTGATTTCATTGGCGCTGTTTCCGATGGTAGCTAATTTCGATGTAAAAAATATTCGTTTGGTGGTTGTTGATAACGATCAGAGTAATTACTCAACGCGACTAATGAATAAAGCTACAGCTTCGGGTCATTTTACGATGAAAGGAATTGCTGAAAATTACGATGCGGCACTTTATTATATTGAACAGGACAAAGCTGATTTGATTCTTGAAATTCCAGTTCGCTTCGAAGAATCGCTAATAACCCAGGGAAAAACGCAGGTTTTGATTGCAGCAAACAGCGTAAACGGCATGAAAGGCGGACTGAGCAGTTCGTACATGGCAACAATTATCAGCAATTTTACTGCGGAATTACTTGCTGAACAAATGCCGGCCTCCAATAGTTTGAAAGCACCGATGATTGAGATTGTTCCGCATTATCGCTTCAATCCAAGGCTCGAATATAAATACACCATGATACCTGCCATCCTGATGATGATTCTGGCAATGATTGTGGGATTTCTGCCGGCATTGAATATTGTAAGCGAAAAGGAAAAAGGCACACTGGAACAAATGAATGTAACGCCGGCAAGTCCGTTTATCATTATTTTATCCAAACTGATTCCTTACTGGTTAATGGGTTTTGTGGTGTTGACCATTGGTTTTTTTGTTGCCTGGCTTTTTTATGGAATGATTGCGCTCGGAAGTTATTTTCTTATTTATTTGTTTGCGGCAGTTTTTTCGCTGGCATTTTCAGGTTTCGGACTTGCCATTTCCAATTATGCTCAAAACTTTCAGCAGGCAATGTTTATCATGTTTTTTTTCGTAATCAGTTTTATTTTTCTGAGCGGATTATACACACCTGTGAGCAGCATGCCCGAATGGACACAAACTTTAAGCCGTTTCAGTCCGCTGCGTTACACAGTAGAAGTTCTACGATCGGTATTTCTGAAAGGAAGCGTTTTTTCTGACCTGAAATATCACTTTTTGGCGCTGTGCGGATTTGCTGTATTTTTTAATGGTTGGGCTGTGTTGGGATACAGGAAAACAACGTAAAAATGCGAATAGTATTCTGATTTTTTACAAAAAAACTCAAACACAAAGTTTAGATTCCTTCCGGTATCGTGGGATAAACTTGGAATAAGTCATCTAAATACGACCTTTGATTGGCGTATTCGATACTCATTTTAGTCCATATATTCATGCCCGATTTTTTTTAGCTTAACAAAGATACTATGAAAATTAATTCTTTTTGAATTCTGGAACTAATAACTGATAAAGATTATTAACTCTTTTATTTTTCTTCAATAAATCTCATTCAAAATTCTTGCGAGTTGCATACCGGCGCGGTAAAGCATTTCGTTGTGTTGTGGAGTGAAAATATGCGCATATAGATAATTGCTTGTTGTTTTCATGTCTGTAGCATACAGTTGCGATCGCAACTCATAAGCAGCCATAACTGAGTTTTCAATGCTTTCATTTTTGAATTTATTACGTTCCGAATTATATTTCTTCAGGAGCATTTCGCTCATTTCGGTGTAGCTAAGTTTTTGCCTGTCGATAAGATAACTGTCCCACAAGGCATGCAGGTTAACCTGGCTGCCAAACCAAGTAAGCATCATGCTGTTTCCTCCACGGTCGGTTGCGCGGCCAAGATGCATTGGCTGATGCAAATCGCCTACGAAATGTACCAGAAACTTCAGTGCTTCGGCATCGTTGCGGTTCGTTTTAAGTTTCCCAATCATAAGCTCGATGGCATAAAACAAATGATCGCCTTCTGTTTTCGGATTTTTCAACAAGTACTGCAAATCTTCTTTCGTCATAC
>CAZDSY010000211.1:0-3445 GCA_964508285.1 uncultured Paludibacter sp. | reverse complement strand
GAACAAATTGCTTCTGAACGAAATCTAACAACAGGTACTATTTGTTCTCATTTAGCGGTTTACACAGTTAGTGGAGTACTCAATATTGACGATTTCATTTCTCAAGAAAAAAGGCAAGCTGCACTTGAATTATACAATAACACTCCCGAAGTGGGTTCGGTAATCGATTTACTATCTCCCTTGTTAACCCGAAAAGAAATTTCATTTTTCCTAACCTGGATGAGGAATAATAAAAACAAACAAATAGAATAAAGCCCGGTATAACATTTCAAAAATTGTGAAATACCAACTTTTTGCAAACTGAGTTTCATTTCCATAAGGAATTCAAAATAGTTATATTTTCTGAATTATTTTATTAAACATCATAAAGTGCTTATTTTTGCACTTTCAAATAAAAAATGATTAAGTACATTAAATATCTGTTTTTAATACTCGCGATTTTTATAAGTACAGGTAAGATGTTTGTTCCTGAAAAATCTGATGCAGGCAAAACAAACATCGAAAATGCTATTTCCGGATATGAAAATTCTCAAAAGACAGATATTTATTATTTTGAGGCAATAAACTTAAATCACACGCAGGGATTGCTTCGATATAATGAAGTTTCGCTACAAAATTCTGTTAGAATATCGGAAATTACAGGTGATGCTTTCAGAAGTTTTAGAAAAACAATTACCGACCTCAATTTATTTGAACATTTTCGAAAAGTTTATATACGCAAACAAACTTCGCATTATTTTGATGGGTATTACATATACCAACTTCGTAAACTACTGATTTAGATCTTCTTTCACCACTACACATTATTAAAGTCAGCTATTTTAATCTCATCAACAAGATGAAAATAAATCATTTGTACATTTTTATACAAATACTGTAGTGTGTTCTTATTAAATCTGCCTTAATTGTTGATTAACAAACAATTACTTTATCAATTCTTATAATTGATAGGGTAAATTGTTCTATTGGTATGCATTTCAATTATCATCCATCAACAGAATTATTTTTTATATCCTTTTAATTACAAAAACAAAAAAAATATCATTATGTCACAATATTCATCTTTAAATAATTTTCTTGAAAATCAGGGAAAATCTATTGTAATTCAGAAAAAAAGTTCTCCAATAAATGGCATTATTATTCTCATAATTGGAGTTATTATATTTATATTCAGCTATTTTCCTTTTAGTAAAACAAGTGATTTTATGCCATATCTATTACTTGTAATTGCATCAGGCTTAATAATTACAGGCATTTTAAAAATTCTTATTCGAAAAAAAATGTTTATTTCGCCTGAATACGGAAAATTGCAGGAAAAAACAATAGGTTTTGATTTTCCGGAAAAAGACAAACTTATCAGTTTACTTGAGAAAGGTCAGATTGAGCAAATTAAAAATCTTAAGCGTTCAGTTGCAGAAAGTTTGATCTTAAAAGTTGTTCTTACAGGAAACTGTAAGCTGTGTTTCTCACAAGTAGAACATTTTGAAAATTACGAATACGTGCCTGTAAGCGATGTTTTCAAACATAAATACGAGGATGCTTTAGTTTTAAAATTACTGAAGTAAAACATTATATTGTGTGTAAAATTTAAGATTCTTTTTCTCACAATAAAAATAAAACCTGACAGTTAGGCAATGTCAGGTTTTTCATATTATTAAAACTCGTTCATTAAAAAGTAGCCCTAAAAAGAAATAAATCACTACAAAAAATCGAATAAAAAGAAATCATCAATAAGTTAAACCCTATTATTCAATTTAAAATCCCTCCAGTAATCATTCAGTTCAGTTTTAACTTCAGGAGCAAGAATTAGCAGACCAATTATATTTGGAACTGCCATAGCAAGAATTAGCATATCAGAAAAGTCAACAATTGCACCAAGGCTTAAAACTGCTCCGGAAACAGTAAAAGTAAGGAAAAAAATTTGATAACCTACCGTAGCAAATCTTCTATTCCCAAGTTTTTGTTCAGCAAAATTTCCAACAAGAAAATCAAAACTCTTCATGCCGTAATATGACCATGAAATGATGGTAGTATAGGCAAAAAGAAAAATGATTGGTAGTAATAAGTATGAAAACCAATTGGATACTGTGGCAAAAGCAGCTGAAGTAAGTTGCGTACCTGCAAGTTTTTCAGGATTCTCATACAGTCCGGTTACAATAATTACCAATGCAGTCATCGTACATATGACCACTGTATCAATAAATGGTTCGAGCAACGAAACAAAACCTTCAGTTACAGGTTTTTGTGTTTTAACGGTTGAGTGTGCAATTGCTGCAGAACCTATGCCCGCTTCATTTGAAAAAGCTGCTCTACGGAAACCTATAATCATTACACCTAAAAAACCTCCTTTAGCTGCATCGGGTGTGAAGGCACCTTTAACTATCAGAATAAAAGCATCTCCAATATGTGAAAAATTAAAAGCAAGTATTACCAAACAAGAAATTATATACAACAATGCCATAAAAGGAAATAACTTATCGTTTACACGTGCAATTCCTTTTATTCCTCCAATTATCACCACTCCTACAAATATAGCAATAAGTAAACCCAACCATATTTTGTAATCGGCAAGTTGAGGAAAAACAGCCACTGTTTGAGCAACAACCTGATTCGATTGAAACATATTACCAATGCCCAATGCACCAAAAGCAGCAAATACTGCAAAAACTATCGACATTATTTTGCCTGTTTTTCGTAAACCTTTTTTAGCAAGTCCATTTTTCAAATAATACATAGGTCCACCTGACACAGTTCCATCATCGTTAATTTTGCGGTATTTTACACCAAGCGTACATTCAGTAAATTTCGATGTCATACCCAGTAATCCTGCAATAATTAGCCAAAATGTTGCTCCGGGTCCTCCCAATGTAATTGCAACTGCCACTCCGGCTATATTGCCAAGCCCTACAGTTGATGCACATGCAGTAGAAATAGCTTGAAAATGGGATATTTCGCCATCGTGTCCATCCTTGTCGTAAACACCGGCTGCAAGTTTTATTGCATGACCAAAACCTCTTAAATTTATGAATTTGAAATAAACAGTAAAAAAAGCTGCACCAAAGATTAACCAGATAATTATAAAAGGTACTTTTGTTCCTAAATTAATTCCCATTGCAGCAAAAGGATCCCAAAATAAAACCGACTCGAGAATAGATACCAATGGTTTAAAAATAGCATCAGCTTTTTGATCAACAGTTTTACTAGCAGTTTCTGCAAAACTTCTCAGAGGCAGAAAAAATAAAAACAAAATAAAACCAATTCTGTTGAATTTTATCATATTATATCAAAATCAAATTTAAAGTCAACAAGTAAAAAAAGAGTCTGAAAACATAAAATATAGGTAAAGTTGGATAGAAAAAAACGTTTAAAAACAGAAAAAACCGCACTGTTACTTTGTTGAGAAAACTCCTGAAATCAGGATTTGAGCTACCGGTTTTCTTTGTAA
>CAZDSY010000210.1:0-3445 GCA_964508285.1 uncultured Paludibacter sp. | reverse complement strand
AGTCAACTGTATCAGTTACATCTTCACCAATCTCGTAATCCTCATCAATTTTTTTTGCATCCGAAAGCGATATTTCGGTATTTGGGTCTTCGAATTCATCATCGGCAACTACTGTTCTGTTGCGATAAATTTCGAAGTCACCTTTATCAGGGTTTATAATTACATCGTAGTTTTCATCCGAACCGAACATTTTGGTAATGACATTACGAAACGATTCCTCCATTACACTGATAAGCGTGCGGCGGTCGATGTTTTTCAAATCTTTAAATTCGGAAAAAGTATCAATCAAATTGATTGAATCAATTTTTTTATTCATGATTTATCTGAATCTTAAAATATATTTTGTTGTTTTTATTTCGGTATATGCGAACTTTAATTCTTCGGTAATGTTGATTTTCTTTTTCGAGTTTTCAGCCTTAATACGTTTTTCTATTTCGATAACAAAAAATTCTTCAGTAACTTGTTTTAATATTCCACTGTATTTCAAGCCTGATTTTGCTACAACCTCTACTTCATTACCAATATTTTTATGATACTGATTCAGCACTTTAAATGGCTGGGTAATGCCGGCAGAACAAACTTCAAGTTCGTAATCTTCAATTTCGGGACTTAATCTGCTTTCGAGGTGAATATTCAGACGCGCGCAAAAATCTATACTTACGCCATCGAAAGCATCAATCTCAACAGTTATTTTGTTATCAGGAGTTATAATTATATCCACAAGATAATATCTCGTGTTGATTAAAAATGAATTAACTTCCTGTAAAACAGACTCTTTTAAAATCATTACAACATATTTTACAACAATGAAGGGGACTTTTGTCCCCTCCACTTAATTCTAATTCGGGTGCAAAAATACAAAATAATTATTTAATGCACAAAGATTTAACAATAATATTAAGTTGAACAATCTACATTGTGCTATGAATTAGATGTTTGAGTAAAAATTTAATTTTGATTTCAAAGAAAAAACCATACTTTGAAGTAATTATTTAACTTTTATGCAAAAAAAAGTCTGTTTGATAATTGTGTTTTGTTTTGAAACCGCTAAATTTGTAAAAACAAGGAACTAAATCCTGATTTTTGTAAAACACTTATGTACAAAATATTGTCCATTAACCCTGGTTCAACGTCCACTAAATTTTCGGTGCATCACGATGAGAAGCTCGAAATACTCCACACAATTCGTCATTCCGGTGAAGAATTGAAACCGTTCAAAAATATATTTGATCAATACAGTTTCAGGAAAGAACTTATACTTCAACAACTTAAGGAAGATGAAATTGAATTGAGTGAACTTTCGGCAATTGTTGGTCGGGGTGGAATGTTACATCCTTTGGAATCAGGTATTTACAATATAAACAAAAAAATGATTGAAGATGTGCAACGAGCTGCTTATGGCGAACATGCTTCAAATCTGGGTTGTGTAATTGCTTATGAAATTGCTTCGGGCATCGAAGGTTGTAGGGCATTTATTACCGATCCTGTTTGTGTTGACGAATTGCAGGAAGTAGCCCGTATTAGCGGTTTACCTGACATGCCAAGGCGTTCACTTTTCCATGCGTTGAATCATAAAGCTGTAGCACGAAAATATGCTATAGCCAATGGCACAAGCTATGACAAACTTAATCTGGTGGTGGCACATTTGGGAGGAGGAATTTCGGTGGCAGCACATTGTATGGGTAAAGTAGTGGATGTAAATCAGGCTCTTGACGGCTACGGACCATTTTCGCCTGAAAGGACTGGAACAGTGGATGCCGGAAAATTGATGAATATGTGCTTTAGCGGAAAATATACACCGCAACAAATTAAAAAAATGCTTGTCGGTGAAGGTGGATTAATGGCTCATTTAGGCACCAACGAAGTTATCCAGGCAGTAGAAATGGCAGAAAACGGAAATAAGCACGCAGCCCTGGTACTTGATGCCATGGCTTACAATGTAGCCAAAGAGATTGGAGCCATGATGGCAGTATTGAAAGGCGATGCCGATGCAATAATTATAACCGGCGGTATTGCATACAGTCAGTTGATTGTAAGAAAAATAACGGTAGCAGTATCACATTTTGCAAAAGTGGTGGTGTATCCCGGCGAAGATGAAATGAGCGCACTGGCAAATGCAGGACTCAGAGCATTGCGTGGTGAAGAAGTAAAAGAATATGATTGAACATCAAATGTCAGTCATTTTTAACCCTCTTTATTTTCGAAAATTTTTCATCCCACAAAATCCACATTCCGAAAATCATAGCATAAAACAAGTATTTGAACAGATGTTCATGTACTAAGTCAAACCAATGTGGATAACTATGCACAACGGCAGTAATAACTGTAATGCGGAATAAATTAAACAAGTAAATTACCAAAATTCCAAGAGGAATATACCAAAGTTTTTTACTCAATGGGCCGCGATAAAGTGCTATCAGAAAGAAAAAAATATACGCTTGCTTTATACCTGAACAAGCCCAAACTATCCGTACAGCATTACCATTTTCGAACCTGAGTATGTTGTTTGGTTCGAAATTAAGTGTATAACCCACAAAATTTAAGACCTTGTGTACTGTATGCGCAATATGGTCAGCCATAAAATTAAAGGGTCCGGATATATTCAATCCAAAAAAACTCACGGCAAGATCAGATTCATCTCCAATAACTGTAAATTTCCAAAAAAAATGTGCTATGATTAGTATAACCATAAAATAAACTGCACCACTCCAAGGTTTTTCTCTAAACAGTCTTATTTTTTGCTTAATTGAATTTATCATCTTATTTAAAAAGTAAAATTTTCAGTAACTCGTGCATAAGGTACAAGTCCGAGGGAACAAAACTCGCTGCGCAAATATTTGAAATAACCTGTAATTGCAATCATGGCAGCATTGTCGGTAGTAAATTCAAACGATGGAATATAAATGTTTCGCTTATATTTTTTCCCAAAAGTATAAAAAGCTTCCTGCAACGATGAATTAGCAGAGACACCGCCAGCTACGGCTACATGTTTTATATTTAAATCCAAAGATGCCTTCTGTAGCTTATTCATTAAAATATCAACGATGGTAAACTGAAGCGATGCACATAAATCGTTGATATTTTCGTTTATAAAATCAGGATTTTCATTCAGTCGATCACGCAGAAAATAGAGAAACGATGTTTTCAGTCCACTAAAGCTATAGTCATATCCGGGTAATTGCGGTTTACTGAATTTGTATTTTTTTGGATTTCCGTTTTTTGCCAATTTATCGATATGGGGTCCTCCCGGATAGGGTAATCCCATTACTTTTGCACATTTGTCAAAAGCCTCACCGGCAGCATCATCAATCGTTTGTCCAAGAACTTTCATATCGTTGGCAGCATTAACAAGCACAATTTGCGAATTACCTCCGGAAACTAATAAACAAAGAAACGGAAAATCAGGAAAAACTTCATCTTTGTTTCCCTGACTAATAAAATGAGC
>CAZDSY010000209.1:0-3467 GCA_964508285.1 uncultured Paludibacter sp. | reverse complement strand
GGTACTCCGGAAATTCTCAAATTCACTATCACACGCGGCGATATACCAGTAAATTCAGTGGATATTGCTTATATGATTGATAAAGAAACAGGATTAATAAAGGTTAATAAATTTGCGACTACCACTTATTCTGAATTTCTTAATGCTATTGCAAATTTACGAGCAAATGGAGCGAGAAAATACATTATTGATTTGCGTGAAAACAGCGGTGGTTTAATGGATCAGGCTATAAATATGGTAAATGAATTTTTGCCTGCAGGTGAACTGATAGTTTATGCACAAGGCAAAGCCTATCCACGCTTCGATGCAAAATCGGATGGAAAAGGAAGTTGCATAAAAAATCCGATTGTTGTACTTATTGATGAGTTTTCGGCTTCGGCAAGCGAAATTTTTGCTGGTGCAATTCAGGATAACGATCGCGGATTGATAATCGGAAGACGCTCATTCGGGAAAGGATTAGTACAACAACAAATACCTCTTTCAGATGGTTCTGCTTTGCGTCTGACCGTAGCAAGATACTACACTCCTTCAGGAAGAAGTATTCAGAAACCTTATCAACGTGGAAAATCTGAAGATTATGACCGCGAATTGATGGAACGATTTCTTCACGGTGAGTTTTTCTCCGTCGACAGTATTCACAATTCCGACTCCCTCGTTTACAAAACAAAAAGTGGAAGAAAAGTTTTTGGTGGCGGTGGTATAATGCCTGATATTTTTGTTGCCCGCGATACAAGTGACTACTCTCCATATCTGACCAAAATTATCAACTATGGTTATCTATATCAGTTCGCGTTCAAATATACAGATCAAAACAGAGATAAACTGAAAAGTTTTAAAAACTGGCAGGAAATGAAAAACTATCTCGAAAAACAAAATTTACTTGCTGAGTTTGTAAAGTTTGCTGAATCAAAGGGAGTTAAATCAAGCGCTTCCGATTTAAATATTTCAAAAAATTATATTCTTCATCTTCTGAATGCTTATATTACCCGAAACATATTCGGCGACGAAGGTTTTTATCCGCTTTATTTCCAGCGCGATGAAACAGTTCTCAGAGCTCTTGTAGAAATAAAAAAATTGAAATAACACTGAAAAAAAATTGAACAGCCGGTGAAATAAAATTCAACCGGCTGCTTTTTTTTATATGCTAAACGTGTTTCACCAGGTAAGAATAACCTTACCGCATTGTCCGGTTTCCATCACATCAAAACCTTTCTGGAAATCGTCGATGCCGAAGCGATGTGTTATTACGGGCGATAAATCAATTCCTGTAATCAGCATTTGTTCCATCTGATACCATGTTTCCCACATTTCGCGACCGTAAATACCTTTCAGAGTAAGCGCTTTGAAAATAATTTTATCCCACTGAACTCCGGTTGAATTTGGCAAAATTCCAAGCAATGCAATTTTGGAACCGTTATACATATTTTCAATCATGTTGTTAAAAGCTATAGGTGAACCCGACATTTCAAGTCCGATATCGAAGCCAACCATGTGCAATTCTTTCATCGCGCCCTCTATGGTTTCACCTTTCGAAGGATTTACAGTAAGAGTTGCTCCCATTTTTCGTGCAATATCCAGTCTGTAATCGCTTAAATCGCTTACCACGATATTTCGTGCACCGGCAAAACGACAAATCGCAGTTGCCATTGTACCGATTAATCCAGCTCCTGTTATAAGAACATCTTCGCCAATAAGCGGAAAAGAAAGTGCCGTGTGGGTAGCATTTCCAAATGGATCCATTATGGCGGCCATTTCATCTGTAATTCGGTGGTCAAGTTTAACCACATTTTGCGCAGGCAACGAAAGATATTCGGCAAAAGCGCCATCGCGATTCACACCTATACCTATTGTATTTTCGCAAACATGCAGTTTTCCGCGACGGCAATTCCGGCAATGTCCGCAAGCAATATGTCCTTCTCCGGTAACGCGGTCGCCAATGTGGATATTACGTACACCGCGACCTTTGTCCACAATTTCGCCTACATACTCATGGCCTATTGTCATTGGAGTCTTAATCGTTCGTTGCGACCACTCATCCCACTTATAAATATGTAAATCTGTTCCGCAAATTGCTGTTTTTTTTATTTTTATCAGCACATCGTTTATGCCAACATGCGGTATAGGAATTTCTTCCATCCATATTCCCTTTTCAGGGTGCAATTTTACCAGAGCTTTCATGTGTATATCTTTTATGTTTGTGATTTTATTATTGAATCTGTAATTTTTCAATTTTCTGATGATAAGGTAAATATAATGGCAGCGCTGCCGAACCGTACCATTTATACATTTCTGCTTCGAATATTTTTTCTTTTACTGTTAAATCAGCTTCGAGCAAAGTGTTTGCTTCTTCAAAATTTGCTGCATCGAGAATAAATATACCACGAAACTGATTTTCATTTTTCTCAACAGGACCTGAAACTATCAGTTTACCTGCATCCGACAATTTTTTCATGTTAGCAAAATGACTTTTAAAATATTCAGCACGAAGATTTTTATCGCTTACTTCGTTCGGGCCTGTACGGAGAATTATCAGCACATAACTTTTCATTCCATAATTGTCGGCACCAAGCGAATCGGCAAGTGCAGCATTGTAATTTGCATTATTTTGCGTAAATACAAACACGAATTGCGAAAAAAGCAACAAAAACAAGAAATAAATCTTTTTCACTGAAATGTTTTAATTATTTGATTAATATACTTTTAAGTTTATTTTTACCGCCATTAAACAAATTAAAATCAACTCTGCTTTTAATACCTGCAATTTTAAAGCTGTCGGTTGTTTGCCAGAAAAGCCATTTCCCGGACGGCTTTCGTCTATAATCGCAAATCCACATAGAATAATCCTGTTTCAGTTTTCCTTTCAGATAACGTTTGTAAAAATCGTAATCGCAGTAAATTATTGGTTTATAACCGGTTGATTTTGTTACCGTTTCGAGAAAATCTTTAATTTCGAGGGTTACTTTTTTATCGTTGGGCATATTTCGCCTGAATTCGACATCGAGTACAGGCGGCAAATCGCCCTTGCGTAAATGCGCCACACGCAAAAAATACTTTGCCTGCGCCTTACCTTTACTTTTATACGAAAAAAAATGGTACGAACCTGTAATTATATCGCTCTGTCTTGCTTTTTTATAATATGTAGCATAATGGGTATCTCTGTGAGTTGATCCCTCCGTAGCTTTCAGAAAAATAAAATACGGCTTTTGCGTTTTCAGTTTATTCCAGTCGATATTGGCCTGATGATGCGAAAGATCAATGCCCCAAATTTTTCCCTCACGCTTTATTTGTGCATAAGTTACATTTCTGTAAGCAAAAGCATGGTTTCCCGGCTGTAGTATCAGCAAAAACAGTATTAATGAATATCTGAATTTATTTTGCAAAGATAATGACATATTTTTTATTATTACACTTTAATTAATTAGTCGACCCTTAAAAAGCCCATAAACATAAGATTATCAGTAAAATAA
>CAZDSY010000208.1:0-3554 GCA_964508285.1 uncultured Paludibacter sp. | reverse complement strand
AAAATGCCGAAAGAACTCGCTCAACGCAAATCAGCATTATTTTATAATGTGGAAAATGTGTGGCAAACCACCATTCAACCACAAACTTCGCTTTGGAATCAAACTATTCACATTACAAAATATTACAATATCCTGAAAAATCTTGGATGTCCGGTTGATATTGTTGGTGAAGATAAGGATATTTCCGATTATGCGGTTGTGGTTGTGCCTGCCTATCAGTTGGTGGATAAAAACCTGGTGGATAAATGGAAAAAGTACGCTGAACGGGGTGGAAATCTGATTGTAACCTGCCGAACAGGATTGATGAACCGCAACGGACATTTTCCGGAAGCTCCCTGGGCTGATGCCATAACTAAACTTATTGGAGCTAAAATTACCATGAACGATATGCTTGGCGCTGATAAATCGGCAAAAGTGTTGTTTAATGGAGCAACTTATAACTGGAATGTTTGGGCCGATATACTTCAACCTTTGGACAATACCGAAGCATGGGCATCTTTTGCCGATCAGTTTTATGCCGGAAAACCGGCAGTTGTTCACAGCAAGCAGGGGAGAGGAACTGTAACTTATATTGGCGTTGACAGCAAAGATGGACGACTTGAAAAGGAAATTACGAAAAAACTATTTAATAAAGAAAAAATTCCGGTTGACGAACAGCCTGAGGGAGTTATGGTAAACTGGCGTGATGGATTTTGGGTAGCAGTAAACTATTCGTCAGACAAAGTTTTCCTGAATATACCTTCTAAATCGCAGATTATTTATGGTAGCAAAGAACTTGAACCGGCAGGCGTAGCAGTGTGGCGGTAATTTATAATGTAAACCGTAGAAAAAGAGACCCTGACAAAACAGATTTTTTTGTCAGGGTCTCTTTTTCTGTTTATGAATCAGGTCGGTGCATAAATTTCCATTTCAAAGTATAATTTTCTATTGATATAATATCGATTTCATTGTTTTTTTGTAGGCTGAATTTATACTTAAAAAATCAACAAAAAAATCAACAAAAAAATCAACAATTTATTATTCACTTTTAAATTTAAGAGAACATGAAAAAACTATTTACATTATTGATGGTCATAATGACCTTATTTTTGAATACAGAAGCAAAGGCACAATCCGTAGATGCCACGACAGCGTGGTTTAATGGGGAAGATTTTTCTTCTTATACATTAGGGTCGGCAATTTCGTATCCCGCAGGATATGATTGGTCAACAACTATACCTGTAATTCATACTAATACTAAAACAAATGTAACTACTGCAGGAAATGTGCTTGGATTTTCTCCAAACACAGCAGCAGACTTAACTGAAGGATCAGGTTCTCAATACTTCAATACGACAAAAGTATTTGAAACAACATTAAGCGGTATTATTTATGCAAAGTTGTCTGCATTTCATTGTACACGGGGTACCGGCTACGTATTCAAAAACACAGATGGAAATACTGTTTTTGGATTTGGTAGTAAAGATGGCAATTCTTCCTCTAAAAGCAATTTAAGATATACACTTGACGGATTTATTTACAGTGGTGGTTATCTTGTTGGAAATCCAACACTTGTTGAAGTAACTTCATTAAATTGGATACGTTCTCAATGGTACGACTGGGAAATGGTTATAGATTTGAATACAAAAAAACTCATTAAATTAATAGCAACAAAGACAGGTGGTGGTACTGTAACATTATCTAATATAAGTTTAACTAATGGAGGTAGCATTGATAAATTGAATATTGTAACAGGTGCCTATGCAGCTGCAGGTTTAGATAATGTAACAATTGGCGAACTGCTTCCCAACGAAATTTCCAATTTAACTGGTGATTCTGAAATTCAAACTACAAACTCATCCGTTAATAAGACTTATTCTTTGACTTCCACAGCAGATATTCCCACATTATCATTAACTGATGTTGTAGTACCAGGTGGAAACATTGTGTGGACAATTTCAGACTGGGGAGGGTTATCGATAAGCGACAAAGCTTTAGTTTCTTTAAGCCGTAGTTCCGCTAATCATGCCGAAGCAACACTATCAATAACTGATGCTATTTCTGCTGACGCAACTATTACAATTCAAGCTGTTTATGGTTCAACAACTTTAACAAAAACAGTTAATCTCAAAGCTGTTTCTGTAGCAGGTCTTAAAGAATTATTACTGGCTGAAATTAACAGTGCAACAACAAAACGAGATGCTGTAACTGACAGTAATCCTTATATTGCTTCAGCAAAATCTTTATTACAAACACAAATAGATGCAGCTCAGGCAGTTTATGATAATCCCGCTGCAACGGAGTCTGATGTTAATAATGCCACTTTAGCATTACAAGGAGCTGAAACGGATTTCGACAATACAATGAGTCCATATAACGCCTTCATTAGTTATATTCAAACCGTACAGACTGTTTATGATACAGAAGTTCGTACTGAACCATTTTTCGCTGCAATTAAGGGAACATTAAACACTGCAATTACAACTGCAAATGGAGCACGATCAACTATTTCATCAACTGATGATATTAACACTGCAAAAACTAATCTTGAAGCTTCAAAAGCCCAATATGATACAGATCATCCTGCTTTTGATAATCTACAGACGCAAATTAACAATACTACAGCCAGATTGTCTGTTATTGAACCACGTCAGGGAGCAAGTTTTCTAATGTATCTTCCCTCAAATGTTAGTACATTAAAAACTTCTAAAACGAATGCAGAAAACATTAGAGATACCGGAACTTCAGCCGTAGAATTGAATAATGCAAATACAAGCCTTGCTGCGGATTTGGTTGCTTACGGAGAACCAAGAAATGCACCCAGTACAACAGATTACTATAAAATTTATACTTATGGCGTTGATGCCGGAGATGGTGGTGATGTAAAGAAAATAGTATATGATGATGGTGGTATTACAAAATATACTGATAATGAATCGGTAATTGGTAATAATCAAAAACTATGGTATGTTCAGGAAGTTTCACAGAATGTATATACAATTCAGCTTTTAATGACTGGTACATATCTGAATGGAAATACTACGAGCACAACAATTACAAATTTCACCTTACCTGAAGGTAAGAGTCAAACAGGTCTAACTTATATTGATGCAGGATATTTTCTTTACAATATTAAAAATTCAAGTAACAGATATTTAGAAGTAGATACATGGGATGCAGGTACCTCAACAGGAGTATTTTATCATAGTGGTACAACTGCTGATCGTTTGAGATTTAATTACCAGTTTGAACCGGTTGACATACTTTCAGAAATTAACTCTGCTAACGTTTCTTCTCGCATTTACCCAACCCTCACCCGCGATGTTATAAACGTGGAAGGTAATGTAAAAACCATTGATGTGTTTAGTTTAACCGGTCAGAAAGTAAACAGCTTGGTTGCCAATGGAACAAAAACTGTTATAAACATGAGTAATCTTTCAGCAGGTGCTTATATTATCAGAGCTAACATGGAAGATGGATCTGCCAATATGCAAAACGTGATTTTACAGAAATAAATTTCAATATTTTATCCATTTAATCAGGCGTTCCGGTTTTCGGAGCGCCTGATTTGTTTT
>CAZDSY010000207.1:0-3556 GCA_964508285.1 uncultured Paludibacter sp. | reverse complement strand
AGTTTCATTACATTTCACTTGTACCTGCGCTATTTATGACAGTAGTTACAGTAAGCTATATACTTTTTGCACCTGAAGGTTTTAAATTACCGCTTCATTTCTCAGTCATAGCCGGACTTATTTCAGCACTTGGGATGTATGGAGTTTTTTTATGGCATAAAAGAAATTTTCAACATTTGAAATCAAGCTGATTATTAAACAAATAGTAAGATTTATAATGCTAAATTTTGAAAGTAATATTTTTTTCTGTTATTTTACAAAACAATTAAAAATAAAACTATTTGAAATAAACAATAATTATGGCAGTAGAAATAAGGGAAGTAAAAACAAGTGGAGAATTGAACAAGTTCATAAAGTTTGGTATAAAGTTGTACGAAAACTCCGAATTTGCGGCCCCACCACTTATCATGGATGATAAGCTGAATCTAACGAAAGGAAAAAATCCGGCACTCGACTTTTGCGAAGCAGCATACTTTTTGGCATATAAAAACGATAAAATTGTAGGACGAATAGCATGTATTATTAACCCCGTTGCAAACGAAACGTGGAATCATAAATATGCCCGGTTTGGGTGGATTGACTTTATCGACGATTACGATGTTTCAAAAGCTTTGTTTGATACAGCTACAAACTGGGCGCGTACCAAAGGCATGAATGGTTTGCAGGGACCGATGGGTTTTACCGATTTTGATAAAGAAGGCTTGCTCATCGAAGGTTTCAACCAAAAAAGTACCCTTGCTACCATTTATAATTACCCTTATTATCCTGCACATTTTGAGAAATACGGATTTGAAAAGGAAGCTGATTGGAAGGAATATCTCATAACTGTTCCCGAAGTTTTTCCCGAAAAATTTTTCAGAATAGCCGAGATCGTTCGTCAGAAATTTGAATTGAAATCGGTAAAAGCAAAATCACGTAAAGATATTGTAAACAATTACGGAACAAAAATTTTCGATTTGCTCAATCTTTGTTATAAAGATTTGTTCGGATTTACAAAATTGAATGAAAAACAAATTGCATTTTATATTAAGTTATATTTCAGTTTTGTTCAGCTCGATATCATTTCATTAGTAGTGGATAAAAATGATAATGTGGTAGCCCTTGGAATTGCTATGCCAAGTTTTACAAAAGCACTCCAGAAAGCCAAAGGAAAACTATTTCCGCTCGGATGGTATTATATGCTCAGCGCATTTAAGAAAAATGATATAATTGATTTATATTTAGTTGCATCGCACCCCGATTATCAGAACAAAGGAGCTATATCACTGGTGTTTGTTGATATTATGAAAGGTGCAGCAAAACATGGCTATAAATTTGCTGAATCAAATCCCGAACTTGAATCAAATATTAAAGTATCTTCGCAATGGAGCAACTTTGAGCACATTAACCACAAAAGACGAAGGGTGTATTTTAAAAAGATATAACCCCAAATGAAACAAGGTTACAAGGAAACACAAAACCCGAAACCCGAAATAAAAAAAATGACACGCAGATTTGATTTTTTGGTAATAGGAAGCGGAATTGCAGGTATTAGTTTTGCATTGAAAGCATCGAAATACGGCAAAGTGGCTTTGTTGAGTAAAACTACCCTCGATGAAACTAATACATCCTATGCTCAGGGTGGAATAGCTGCGGTAACTTATAATCCTGATAATTTTGAAAAACATATTCAGGATACATTAATTGCAGGTGATGGACATTGCGATTTAGCTGCTGTTGAAAAAGTTATAAAAGAAGCTCCTGACCAGATAAAAGAATTGCTGAGTTGGGGGGTTGATTTTGACAGAACCGAAGACGGGAAATTTGACCTTCACCGCGAAGGGGGGCATTCTGAATTCCGCATTTTACATCATAAAGACAATACCGGTTTTGAGATTCAGCAGAGTCTGGTTCAAAAAGTGCGAAATACTCCCAATATTGAAGTTTTTGAGAATTTTTTTGCTATAGAAATACTCACCCAACATCACTTAGGCGAAGTAGTAACGCAGCACACTCCCAATGTGGAGTGTTACGGTGCTTATGTTTTAAATCAGCAAAGTAATCATATCCACACATTTCTTGCAAAAGTTACTTTGCTTGCAACAGGTGGAATTGGCAGTGTTTATGCTACTACCACCAATCCAACTATTGCTACCGGCGATGGAATTGCCATGGTACATCGCGCCCGTGGGGTTATTAAAGATATGGAATTCGTGCAATTTCATCCAACCGGACTTTATGAACCGGGGAAACGACCAACTTATCTGATCACGGAAGCCATACGTGGATATGGAGCAATACTTCGCTGCCGCGATGGACGAGAGTTTATGCAAAAATACGATGAAAGAGGTTCGCTGGCTCCACGCGATATCGTAGCCCGCGCTATTGATAATGAAATGAAATTGCAGGGGCATGATTTTGTATATCTTGACGTTACTCATAAAGACCCGGAAGAAACCAAAGCACATTTCCCGAATATTTATAAAAAGTGTTTGGAACGTGGTATCGATATCACTAAAGATATGATCCCGGTGTCGCCGGTACAACATTATTTGTGTGGTGGAATTGCTGTGGACTTAAATGCACGAACATCTATAAAAAGACTGTATGCTGCCGGCGAATGTTCATGCACAGGTTTGCATGGTGCGAATCGTTTAGCATCAAATTCGTTGATTGAAGCAATTGTTTATGCCGATGCTGCTGTAAAAGATGCAGTGAAGGATATCGACACAATAAAACACAACGAATTTATTCCCGACTGGGATGATGAAGGCACTCGCCTGCCCGAAGAAATGGTGTTGATAACGCAAAGTTTTCGCGAAGTGGAGCAGATAATGAATTCGTATGTGGGAATTGTGCGTTCAAATTTGCGTTTGAAAAGAGCTATGAGTCGGTTGGAAATTATTTTCCGCGAAACTGAAGATTTGTTCGAACGCTCAATCGTATCGCGCGAAATTTGCGAATTGCGTAATGTTATCAGCGTGGCTTATCTAATTATTAAACATGCACTTCGCAGGAAAGAAAGCAGAGGATTGCATTTTACCATTGATTACCCGAAACGCATGAGAACGGATAATTCCGCATTAGATTAATTCTTTTGTATGGTATTTGTAAGAAATCGTTTTTTTAATTGAGCTGAATTAATTTGTGCCTTTTAATGAGATTAAAATTTTTATTCATATTGTTTTCTGTGATTTCTTTGGTTGTAAGTGCTCAAACCAAAAGTAATAGCGATGCGCGTTCAAATTCCGATAAAACCGAAAGTGAATGGAATAAACAAATTTCAGAAATTTCGCAAAGTCAGTTAATAGTTCTTGCCGATGGAATTTCGTACAATGCAAATGCCGATGGAATTCTTCTGAATTTGGCAAAACCCACCAACAATGTAAAACTTTTTGCACTTACAGGAGAAATTTATTGGAGTGGAAATTTGGTGCAGGGAAGGTTTTTTATTCCTGCCAGACCAGGGATATATTTTTTGAGAATTAACAATAAGAGTTATAAAGTTGTTTGCAAGTGAAAATTTTAATTTGATTAATAATAATGATCAAGCACATAGTATTTTTCAAGCTTTCCG
>CAZDSY010000206.1:0-3595 GCA_964508285.1 uncultured Paludibacter sp. | reverse complement strand
GCTTTCTTTGAAACTGTCAAACTCAAAAAATGAATTTTGCAGTATAACTATCGATGCGCGGAAATTAATTTTCAAAAGATCCGATTCCGGTATTGTTAACTTTGCTGACGCATTTTCAGATAACTCCGAATCGCCGGTTTTTGGAATTACAAATCCCGTTAAACTGGATATTTATGTGGATCAGTCATCAGTTGAAATCTTTGTAAACGATGGAGCTGTTTCACTAACGAATCTTGTTTTTCCATCGTCACTCTATGATGTATTGACCGTTGAAAGTAACAATAGCCATGTAAAAACAAAATTTCGCACGTTTAATAGTATATGGGAATAAATGGTCGGTTACATTGTATCAAAACTACACAACAGTGCAACAAATTTGATATTATAAAAATGACTTTTACTCTATTTTTGCCACATGTTTAATTAACCCCAAATTCAATATAAAAAATGAAAACGACAACAAATCTGCTTATTATCGTCCTATCTCTTTTGGTGTCAGCCTGTTCGCAGAACAAAACCCCGGACGCTCAAAAGGCTTCTGCTGTTTTCAGTATTAACAGCAATTATCTTTTGCTACCCATTGAAGACAATGCTCCTGAAATAAGAATGCAGGTAAAATATAACGATGAACAGCCTGTGGAAGTCATAAACCTTCGTCTTGCTCATGTAAAAGCCGACTATTGGGTAAAGCTGGATGTGACAAACTATAAAGGAAGTAAAATCACTATTGATTTTGAGAATACAGACAAAAACTCATGGGGCGTAAAAAACATAAAACAATCGGATAAATTTGAATTCGATTACAACGAAACCTATCGTCCGCAGTTTCACTTCTCGCCCGAATACGGTTGGATGAACGACCCTAACGGCATGGTGTATCTCGATGGCGAATATCATTTGTTTTATCAGTATAATCCTTACGGCACCAAGTGGCAAAATATGCACTGGGGGCATGCCGTTAGTACCGATCTCAATTCGTGGACTTATCTTCCTGTAGCTTTAGCGCCAGATTCTTTAGGCTCGATATTTTCGGGAAGCGCTGTAATCGATGTAAACAATACTGCCGGATTTGGCAAAAATGCCATGGTAGCCATTTATACAAGTGCCGGCCGGGTACAATCGCAATCCATTGCTTACAGCACCGACAAAGGACGCACTTTTACCAAATACGAAGGCAATCCGGTGATACCCAATCCCGGCATTCCCGACTTCCGCGACCCGAAAGTGTTTTGGCACAACGAATCGAACCAATGGATCATGTCATTGGCCACCAAACAAACCATTACTTTTTACGGATCGGCTAACCTGAAAAGCTGGACACGCCTGAGCGAATTTGGCGATGGCATCGGATCGCACGGTGGCGTGTGGGAATGTCCTGACCTGGTTCCTTTGGATTATAATGGAAAAACAAAATGGGTGCTCATAGTAAGCATTAATCCCGGCGGACCCAATGGAGGTTCGGCTACACAGTATTTCATTGGCGATTTTGATGGAAAAACCTTCAGAGCCGATGCGCTTCCCTATCCGCTTTGGCTGGATTACGGGCGCGATAATTATGCAGGCGTTACCTGGAGCAATATTCCCGAAAATGATGGACGTAAAATTTTTATGGGCTGGATGAGCAACTGGGATTATGCCAACAATGTGCCAACCCACAACTTCCGAAGTGCCATGACTGTAGCCCGTGAACTGAAAATAGCGAACAATGGCAAACATTTGGTTGTGAGCAACTATCCGGTTGCAGAAACCAGAACTTTGCGTGCATCGGAATCGGCAAAAAAAGATGTTGTTGTCGAAAAAGAAGTTGTTCTTTCAAATCTCCTCGATAAAAATAAGGGAACTTATGAAATAGAGATGACGCTAAAACCACAAAATGCCGGCATCTTTGGCTTTATGCTTCAGAACAGCAAAAACGAAGAACTCGAATTCCGCTTCGATATGACTACCGGATTTTTCAGCATACATCGCCACAAAAGTGGACTGGTTGATTTCGAGGGACGATTTGCAGCTGGCATGAATGCTCCGCTTGTAAAAAAAGACGCGTACAAAGTGAGAGTTCTTGTGGACAAGGCTTCAGCCGAGATATTTATAAACGAAGGAGAGTTGGCTCTTACCACAATATTTTTCCCAACCGAGGTGATGAATAAGCTGAAATTCTATACAAAGGAAGGAAAATTCAGTGCAGAGCATATCAAAATATATCAGATAAAATAATCAAATTAATCAAGTTCCAAAAATCTTCCGAAAGGGAGATTCAGGAGATTTTTACTACTATGCAAAACAACAAGTATCTTTACTGGATTACCTTTGTAGCCATCAATGGTGGTTTACTTTTCGGGTTGAACATGGCGGGCATTTCCGGCGCTGTGGATATGATAAAAGGCGAATTTTCGCTTACCGACAGCGGTTTGGGAACTGTGGCTGCACTACTTACCATTGGGTGTTTGGTGGGTGCACTTTTCACCGGAAATTTCACTGAGAAATTCGGTCGTAAGAAAGTGATGATTTTTACATCCATTCTTTATATCGTTTCGGCATTGGGTTGTGCGTTGGCTGAATCATCAACTGTATTGATTATTTTCCGCGTTTTGTCCGGACTGGCAGTTGGAGCTACTTCGGTTGTCGGCCCCATGTATATTTCCGAAATTTCTCCGGCTAAGAACAGGGGGAAATTGGTTTCGTTCAATCAGTTTGCCATTACTATCGGTATTGTGCTGGCATATGTTTTCGATTATCTATTAATTGGATTGGGCGAACAAAGCTGGCGTTATATGCTGGCCGTACCTGCCGTTTTTGGAGCTGTTTATTTTCTGTTTCTGATACTGAAATTTCCCGAAAGTCCCCGTTGGTTAATAGCGAACGGACGAAGAGATGACGCAATTCAGGTGCTGAATAGCATTGGAGGCAAATTGTTGGTTGAACAAGAGTTACCCGAGATGGAGAGCGTACTGAAAGCAGAACAAAAAAAGGAAAAAATGTCTTTTGGCGAACTCTTCAGGGGCAAAACCGGAAAGATTGTGTTGATAGGAACGCTCATTGCAGCATTTCAGCAAATTACCGGTATCAATGCGGTGATTATGTTTGCGCCTGATATTTTTCAGGCAGCCGGCTCAGCCAAAGGCGATTCGATGATGCAGGCTATGATTGTGGGTTTGGTTAACTTCCTGATGACAATTGTGGCGCTTGGATTGGTGGATAAAAAAGGTCGTAAAACGCTGTTGCTCTGGGGAGCAGTGGGCATGATTCTTTCGTTGGCTTACCTTACCTTCGAGTTTGCCCGTCCGGTACAAAACGGCGTTGGCGTGCTGGTGGCGCTGTTGGTTTATATTTCATTCTTTGCAGCATCATTTGCTCCCGTAATGTGGGTTATTATTTCCGAAATTTATCCGAACAGAATAAAAGGTTTGGCCATGTCGTTTTCCACCGCAGTAAGCTGGCTTTGCACATTCCTTACTGTTTACTTTGCTCCCGTTATTCAGGGATCACTCGGTTTGCATTATCTGTTTGCAATCTTTGGTGTTTTCAGTATCATTGCATTTATTTTTGTAAAGATATGGATTCCCGAAACCAAAGGTAAATCGCTGGAACAAATTGA
>CAZDSY010000205.1:0-3649 GCA_964508285.1 uncultured Paludibacter sp. | reverse complement strand
ATTCGTATGAAATCGATTACAAATTCAGAACTGGAGTGTGAAATAATTGCCAGATTTGAATAGGTACCCTCGGCAATTTCTGGTGAAAGTTCGATGTTAAGTTGATTATTTTGTGGCTGGTCCATAAATATAATGTTTAATTGATTTTTACTGCAAAGTTAATAATTAATTTTTCAATAAATTCATCTCAGAACTTTTAATTGAATGAAATGAACTTTGGATAATTACAGTTGTTTAATTTATAAATTTATTTTTTAAAATCGAAAATACCATGAAATCACCAAAAATGCTATTTTTAATTCTGTTTTTATTTTTATTGGTTACAACAAAAGCTGAAAAAATTCCATTCTGCCAAGCACTTGTGAAAATAATCGAAAGTTCCGATAAGGAATTTGCCGATATTAGGCTTTCAGAAATGAAAAGTGAAACACTTGTGTATAAGTATGGTAGCTCAATTGAAATTGCTGAAGCTACGGATTCTTATCTGAAGAAAATTGCTTCAACCATGACTTATACTTCAGAGTTCGGTAAATTTACATCGGAAGATGCTGCCAAAATCAAAATTAACGAACTCAAAACTGTGCTTAGCAAATGTTTCAGTACGATAGATTTTGTAAGCTATTATGAACCGTTATTTAATACTTTTCATGTCGATTTGTTAAGTAAAGGCGAAAAAGGTTTTCTTTATTATAATTCTGGATTTCGTATAAAAAAATATGGCAATTCGTATGAACTTGTTTTTGAATATGCTGCAGCAGAAAAAAAAGGATATGGTTCAAATGCAGCATTTGAGCCAGTTTATTCAGAATATATTTATATTGATAAACAGCAGAATACAACACAATTCAGTTTAGATATTAGAAAACTTATAGCTGATGCAAAAACAGCATTTGTAACCCATAAAGCAGAAGAAATTGAGGCAGATTTTGCTTTATTCAAAAATTTTAAATCGAAATTTAATCCTACTGGTTTTTCAGAATGCTATATTGAGGACAGAGGTATGAATATTATCAACTTTGTTATTCCGGTTACTTCAGGTATAACATTGGAGCAAGCTGAAAAATTTCAGCAAGAATATATCGATAAATTGCAGTATGCTTTAGGCTCAAATTATGCTTTTAATTACTCGAGAGATGGTTATGTAATATCATTTGTAAACAAGCTTCAACCTCAGAAGGAAATTGTACAAATTGTATTTACATACAATTCCGGTAACTATGATATGAATTTGCATATCGTTGCCGACAGATGATTTAAATTATTAATGTGATTTTGCACTGATGATTATTAAAGGTAAATTAAAGAAATTACTGGGTGTAAATATTACAGGGGCTCTACTTGGCTCTGTTATTTTATATTTTTGGCTTCAGATCAGGACATTGCGTGGTCTGAAGCTATTTATTATTCTTTATTTCCTTTTAATTTTATGGTTGGTTGCCGATGTTATATATTGGATAATAAATGGCGTTCAGCAAATTGAACTTCACGAAAATAATTTAATAATATTAAGAGGGAGAAAGAGAAATAGATTTCATATTGAATACGATCAAATTACCGATTTAAATATTCATAAACGATTGTCGAGGGTAAGTTTACAGATTTTACTAGAGAGGAAAGTCGTTAAAATTCCCGGAATATTTACTTTTTATCCAGGTAAAAAAATATGGATTACCAGTGATGCTTTTGATGAAAAGGAATTTAACGAGATGTGTAAAATACTTGAAGAAAAATATAATAACCAATAAAGAAATCAAAAAAAGCCCGAAAGAAATTTTTCCATCAGGCTTTTTATGATTTCTATTTGAATGAAATTTTTACTGTTTGATTATTTTCTGAAAATTACTTCCATTTAAACTTTCAGTTTTAATCAGGTAAATGCCTGGTCTATAGTCGGATAAATCAACTTCGTTGTCATTTCTGATTACCTTGAGTTCTTTACCCTGTAAATCGAGTAGTGTAATTTTTTGCAAGGTTTGAGTATTGGTGATATACACCATTCCTTTTGTTATGGTTGGAAATGCAATACTCAAATTGTTGTCAACTTCATTTTTTTCAATTGCATTCGGGAAATTCACCTGACGGTCTGTAAAAATTAATAGTTCACCTTGTTGCATTGTGATAGACATACCGGTATTTGTAACATTCAGTTCCTCACCTGTAAGTAAATTATACCATGTACCTGTTTTTTGAAAATTTGGATATGCAGTAATTGTTCCTGTAGTGAAATTACCTAACGCAACCATGTTTAAATCATTATGTGTTAATGCTATTCTTCTTCCGTTTGCCCAGTCGGTTTGTGCAATGTTTAATCCGAATGAACCTTTTGTAAATGCATCAGGATAAAGACGACGTAAAGTAATTATTTTACTTACTGCATTGTATGCTTCCTTTCTGTTTTCAAGATTTAACCAATTCCAGGGTACAGGCTTGGGTTCCACTCTCCCTCCAGAAGCATCTATTGAATAATCGTATCCCAATTCTCCAAATTCCCAAATCATTTTCGGACCCGGAATTAGTACATTAAATGCAATTGTTAGTGGTATTCTTTTCAATCTTAAAATTGAATCGGTTTTAAGTGTTCCTGTTCCGTAAGTTTTAACTTTATAGAAGTTACGTTCTTCATCGTGACTCTCAGCAAACCCCACCCATTGGCGTGGACCAGCATTCATTGGACTAAAATTACTATCTGTCTGATATCCCATAGCGGCTTGTGAATAAGCATTATTGACATTTCGCCAGAGATACATTCCTTTGTAAGCCAATGCATTTTCTTCTGTTGCTGTACAAAAATGTTCAAGAATAAACATTACATCACTTTTTACTGCTTTGGCAGCGTTGTAATATTCAGTCAGGATATCAATACGAGACTGATCATAATTGGAGGCTGTAGCTTCAGTACTTTGAGTTTGTGTAAATCCTTTTGTAAGGTCTAACCGATACCCATCAATTTTATATTCAGTAATCCAATATTGAATCATACGTTTGAACAGATCTTTTGTGCCTGTATAAGTATGATTAAAATCGTGAAAAACACTGTAAGGATGTGGTGCATCGACATTAAAATAGGGATTCTGAGTAGTTGTTTTGCTTAACGTAGAATTCCACCAAAGTTTTGCATATGGGTGATTTCCTGTGGCATGGTTCAATACGATATCTAAAATTACGGCAATACCTCGTTTATGACATTCGTCAATAAATTTTTTGTACATTTCGGGCGAACCGTAAGCTTTATCCGGTGCAAAATAATGATTTGGATTGTATCCCCAACTATTGTTGCCATCAAATTCTTGAATGGGCATTAATTCTACAGCTGTTATTCCAAGATTTTTCAAGTAATCAAGTTTTTCAATAGCTGCCTCCAACGAACGTTCTGAGGTAAAGTCACGAAGTAAAAGTTCGTATATTACCATATTTTCCCGATTGGGAGTGATAAAGTTCGGCGCTTCCCAATTATAAGTAGGTTTGTTTATCTGAAATGTAGCAGCCAAACCTTCGGTTTTTCCTTCAGGATAGGGTTTAAGATTGGGGTATATAGGATATTTTTCATTTATCCATTTATCATTCCAAGGGTCGAGGACTAATTCTGTAAACGGATCGCTTATTTTAATGTTATCATCTACAAGATATTGGTATGCATAAAGTTTTCCGG
>CAZDSY010000204.1:0-3764 GCA_964508285.1 uncultured Paludibacter sp. | reverse complement strand
TTAAAATCGATACCCGTATGTTTTGCCTGTTCGCTCATATTATGTGCCAACATAAATCCGGGTTGTGGCTGCTCAAAACCGGGAAAATTAGAAACCTGATGCGTAATGCCCATATAACCTCCGGGCAAAGCAGGGTCTATCAAAACGGTTTTAATTTTAGCCTGACCTAAGTAAATTCCGGCAGTCAGTCCGGCAGGACCGCCACCCAAAATTGCCACATCATATTCCGAAACTGTTTTTTTCTGATTGGCTTTAACGACAGCAACTTCTTCTGCCGAAAGCATTTGATCCAAACGTTCCACAATTTCCGACTTTTTGATGCCACCACTAATGGTATCCAGAATTTGTTTTCCATTATCGAAAAACAATAAGGTTGGCGATGAACTTACGCCCAACTCGGTTGCCAACTCACGATTCCCCTGTCGGAAAATCTTCAGGAATTTAATTTTTTCGCCATACAATTCGGCCATGGCTTCGAACTTTGGCGCCAATGCTTCACAAGGTGGACATTCGGTTGAATAAAAATCAACTACTACCTTACCACCATTCAGTACTTCTTGCTGAAAATCAGCTGCGTTTATTTCTTTCATAATAAATTAAATCGGCCCCCAAACCCCCTAAAGGGGGATAGGAAACTCTTGATAATTAAATTTATAACATGTTCATATATTAATTTTTGGATGCGCAAACTCTCAGGTGCACTCTTCAAATTCCCCCTTTAGGGGGTTAGGGGGCAGGATTCAGGTAATACCCCGCTCCCAAACTCAACAACTCTTTTACCGGACGGCAATCAGGATTATTCGGATGTCCGAATTTGTTTTTTGCCACCGATGCACAACCGCCTCCGCAAGCTAATGCCACATCGCAGGTTTTGCACTTTTCGATAGTAGTAATATCGCGGTTTTGCCATTCCTCAATTACAGATTCATTTTTTGAAATTTTGGGAAAGTAGGTTCCCAACTCCTCACCTTTTTTACCTACGGTAGCCGTGCACGAATAAATAGTTCCGGTATAATCGAATGCCCACTCTGTTTTACATGCCGGACAGGAATCGAACAGCGGTGTAGGTAAAGCATTGTGCTCCGAAATATATTTGGCAATAGAATAAGCAGGTTTATAAAATTCGACAATGTATGGATGCTTTTTAATAAGTTCGTACATGTAACCGTACAAAGTTGCTCTGTCGAACAAACGGTCGGGGGTGCTATTACAATAATGCAATTCGTAATTTCGTCCGATTTGTGTTTTAAAAAGTGGTGATTTTGTCCAGCCACGTTCAATGGCAAAGCGCGATAATTCAGCCAAATTATCAATATTGTCCTTATCGACCACCATACGCAAATTTACTTCCATATTTGAAGCAAGACATGCATCAATTCCGGCTACAATTTTATCGAATGTTGGCTGTTTGCCTTTCATATATCGTCGCGCATCATGAATTTCCTGAGTTCCATCAAGCGTTACCTGAATTTCGCGAATGCGCGCTAATTTAAGTATATCAATATACTCTGTAAGCGTAAAACCATTGGTTACAAAAGCTAAATCAAGTTCCGCTTCGTTTGCTTTCTGAATGAAATAAGTTATCAGATTACGCTGATTTTCACCGGGGAGCAAAGGCTCACCGCCAAAAACGGTTATATATTTCTTTGTTCCGGCAAACTCAATTCGCACATACTCGAAAAAAGCATCAATAACATCTTTATTCAGCGTTTGCTTAACAGGCTCATAACCTTCCTGATAACAGTACGAACAGGCAAAATTACAGGAGTAATTCGGTACGAAAAACAACTGTGTTTCATCTTTTTCGCGTTCCTCTATAAAATCAAGATAAGCTAATTTGAATGCCTTTTTTTCAGCTACCTCATCAACCATGTATCCTCGCGATTTAAACTCACCATCAACATCAATCTTGTTCTGAAGCAATTTTAATTCTTCTTCTGAAATAATATCAGCCGATTTATGAAGCGGATTAACGATAAAAAAATCGTTTGAGTCGGCAATTGGAGCAATAATATTGTGTTTAGATAATAACATACCGGAATATTTTTTCGAATTCAAAATTTTCAAAAAAAACTTTTCCAAAGTTATTAAACTTTGGAAAAGTTAAAATCATAGTTAGTCGTGACAACCAGCTACGATAGTTGAAACTTTTGCACAGCATTGAGCAAGTTTCAATTCGTTGTTGTCTGCGCAACAACCGTTTTTGTTCACTACACTTTTCATAAAAACTTATTTTAGTGGTGATGCTCTCCGTCCCCTAAAGAAGAGCTGATTTTAAAAATTCCCCTTTAGGGGTTAGGGGTTTTCTTTCCTTTTATTGTCCAACTTGCTACTTCAGCCTGTCCTTTGACATACGGTTCCGATTCTTCTAAAATTTGTATATCAGCAAAACCTGCACTCTCGAGCATATACAGATATTCGGAACGTGTAATAGCACCTGCCCAACATTCTGCCACAGCAACAGGATCGTTGCGATATTCTTCGGCTATGGGCGAAGTGGCGTAAATATCGCTTACAACAAATCGCCCACCGGGTTTAAGTATGCGATAAACTTCGTTCCATACTGCTTGTTTATTGTTTGCATGATTTATGGTGCAATTGGATATAACTATGTCAACTTCATTGTTTTCAATGGGCAAACTTTCCAAATCTGCTTTCAGAATCTCAGCATTTACAATCTCAAATTTTGCAAGATTGGTTTTGGCTTTGGCAATCATTCCATCCGAAATATCAATGCCATATACATAACCATTTTCGCCCACTTCTTCAGCCAAACGAATTACATCGTTTCCACGTCCGCAACCCAGATCAACACATACTTCATCTGCTTTAGCTTTTGCATTATGTATAGCACCACCGCATGAAAGACAACAGGTTTTTTCGCTTAATACAGAATAGCGACTGTTTATTGCATTTAATTTATCTTTATCTATTACCAATGATATTTTGGCTGTCATTTTTGTACCTTAATTAAATAAATTATTCTTTATTTCTGTTTGGCGCTACAAAATTACAACTTTATTTTTAAATTACAATAGTATCACCATTAAATTATATTATTATCACCTTATTTTTTACTTTTAGTAGTTCGTTACAAAGAAAAACTAAAAAAATACATATTATTTTGGTATCACTAATTTAATTTATATATTTGCATATCAAATAAATCACTTTACGTTAATCGAAAAAAATAAATGATATTTAAAGAAGAAATATCAACCGAACAAGCAGCTGAACTTTTCAATGACAGCGAGAAAGTTTTAAAGTTTATTGCCGACATAAAATGGAAAGATGGTTTTGTGTGCCGTAACTGCGGTCATACCAATTACTGCGAGGGTAAAAGTCCATACTCTCGCCGTTGTACACGATGTAAAAAGGAAGAATCGGCCTTGGCGCATACCATTTTTCATAATATCAAATTTCCTGTGAACAAAGCTTTCTATATCGCTTATAATGTGTGTGTTATGGGAAATTCATTTTCCTCTTACAATTATTCCCACCAACTGGGATTAAATCAAATGACCTGCTGGAAATTCAGGAAACGCATACAAGACTGTATAATTAGAGCAGAAAAAAATGAAAAACCAAGAATTCAAACAATTCTGTTGACTGAATATAAATAGATTTTCAGAATTCTTATGTGAATTCTCAATCTAACTCAAGATTTAAGTTTTTCTTTAAAATTTCGAGTGCACTATTTTCCTGCACCATTTGGCGGTAAATTTCTTCCGGAGTTAAATTCCGCATTTTCTCGGGAGCTTCCA
>CAZDSY010000203.1:0-3789 GCA_964508285.1 uncultured Paludibacter sp. | reverse complement strand
TTAACAGATTAAATGTGATAAAAGAATGCGAAAAATGCTAATAATAAACAAAAAATAAAAATGAAAATATTTGCCATCGGACAAAATTATACAGAACACAATAAAGAGCTAAACAGTGCACACCCTACCGAGCCGGTAGTTTTTATGAAACCTGATACAGCACTTCTTAAAAACAACAAACCCTTTTATATTCCCGATTTTACTGACGAATTACATTATGAAACTGAAATCATAATAAAAATCAATCGGCTTGGGAAAAACATCCCTCCGAAATTTGCTCACAGATATTATTCTGAGATAGGATTGGGAGTAGATTTTACTGCTCGGGACATTCAACGAAAACTCAAATCGGAAGGCAAACCCTGGGAAATATGTAAGGCATTTGACAATTCTGCGGCTATTGGGAACTTCATGCCTGTTGAGGAAGCGGGTGATGTACAAGATATACGTTTTAGTCTAAATCTTAATGCGAAAACTGTACAAAACGGACACACGGCTGATATGATTTTCCCGATAAATGAACTAATTTCATACATTAGTCGTTATTTTACTTTAAAAATTGGTGATATTATTTTCACAGGAACACCAGCCGGAGTAGGTAAAGTTCAGCCAGGCGACAGGCTTGAAGGTTTTATTGGAGACAAAAAAATGTTTGACTTCAAAATTAAATAAAAATCTATTCTGAAAATCTGATTATAATAATACTTCAAATAAATCGTTAGTTATTAGGTTTGAACATTACAATTAATATGACCATTAAAAAGCTTATAATACCGTTTTTATTATGCATTAGTTTAGCATTAAACGGCCAGACCATATATGAAGCAAACACAAAAATTCAAGGATTTGGAATCAATGTTTGGAATACCACGCAACAATCGCGAAGGGTACTGTCATTTAATGATGCTAAATATCCTGATGAAAGTATGCTTCCCTATTTTGTGAAAAGAATCGATGCTGAACAAGGTTATACATACGAAAATCGAATTTCAAACACCAAGTTTGAAACGGTTACAAACACATCGGAACTTGAATTACTTGAAAACGTTACACTTCCCACTGCTGTTTTAATAAAAAGTGAAATTTTAACTGCAGGTAAAAACAAATATCTGAATATTAGTGTTTTACCTTATATTAGACGTGAAGAAAGAATTGAAAGACTTGTATCATTCGATCTGAAAATAGAAAAAATAAAAGATAAGCAAAAAGCGATTTCAGCAACGCGGCATACTTTTGCTCCTAATTCAGTATTATCACAAGGAAAATTTACAAAAATACGAATTGTGAACTCAGGTGTATATCGCTTAACTTATGATGACTTGAATTCTATGGGAATAAATCCGGCAAACGTTCGGATTTTTGGTTATGGCGGTGCACTTTTAAACCAGAGTTTTTTAGCTGACAAAATTGATGATCTTCCTGAATTAGCTATCTATATGAACAAAGGTTCTGACGGAGTTTTCAATGCCGGTGATTATATATTGTTTTATGCACAGGGAATAAATAAATGGGCATGGGATACTTCACGCAGCATGTTCACACATGTCATCAATCATTATTCAAAATACGGTTACTATTATGTAACTTCCGACGCCGGTACAGGAAAAAAAATCGAAACTAAAACACTCAACATAAATACAAGTTTGAGTTCATATCCTACTGAAGAATTTACCGATTATCAGGTTTACGAAAAAGAGCTTCGAAGTCTTGCTGAATCCGGAAAAGAGTTTTACGGTGAACCATTTACGGAATCAAATACACTGAATATTACGTTCAATTCTCCCAACACATTACTTACAAATACAACAAAAGCAAGACTTGATGTTGCAGCTTCATCTTCGGTAACTTCAAGTTTTAGTTTAAGCCTTGATGGAACGCAATCCAAAACACTTACTGTGGCTAAAAAAACAGATGGCGACCATTATGAAAAAGCTAAAGCTGCCAATGGGCTCTATTCTTTTACACCAAGTAAAGATATGTTGATTTTTAATTTAACCTACAATAAAAGTACTGCAACATCTAAAGGGTATCTAAACTATTTGGAAGTAAACACACGTCGTCAACTGAAAATGAGTGGAAGTGTTATGCAGTTCCAAAACATTGATTATCTTGGGTATAACTCAAACATAGAGTATAAATTATCCGGTGCCGGCGATAATGTACAAATATGGGACATAACTAATCAACAAGAAATTTACAGCATTGCAACACAAAAAGTTGATGGAAAAATTACTTTTACAGATTATGGGAATGATGTAAAATACTATCTTGCTATTGACCCAACCATACCGGCTGCATATGCCAAACCTGAAATTGTTGGAAAAGTAGAAAATCAAAACTTACATGCTATTCAGCCTGTAGATTTTGTTATCGTTACGCATCCTAATTTTGTAAGCCAGGCTGAAACTCTTGCTCAGGCACACCGTGACTTGGATAATATGACTGTGGCTGTAGTAACAACCGATCAGGTATATAATGAATTCTCTTCCGGTGCACCCGATGCTACTGCGATTAGATGGTTCATGAAAATGTTATATGAGAGAGCTAACGAATCTAACAACACTGAAGATAACCCGAAATATTTGCTTTTATTTGGACGTGGATCGTTCGACAACAGAAATATTCTGCAAAACGTAGGAGATAATCTTGTTGTTACATACCAGGCTGAAAATTCTCTTGTTCAAACACTCTCTTATGTTACTGACGATTATTTTGCATTTCTCGATGACAACGAAGGATCACAAGTTCCATCACATTTAATGGATATTGGAGTTGGACGTTTTCCTGTAATATCTACTAAAGAAGCTGCAGATGTAGTAAATAAGACAATTAATTACATGAAAAACGAACGCAAAGGCATTTGGAAAAATCAACTTTGTTATCTTGCCGATGATGGAGATGGTGCACTTCACATGAAACAATCTGACAGTATCACTTCAATGCTTTCGCGTACTATTCCTTCTTATCAGATTAATAAAATATATCTCGATGCATATCAGCAAGAGATTTCAGCTAGTGGAGAAAGCTATCCTGTAGCGCGGACACAATTCTTAAACCTACTTCGCTCAGGCTTATTTTTACTAAATTACACCGGGCATGCCGGATATACGGGTTGGACCAATGAGTCAATTCTTACCACAAACGATATTAAAAACCTGACAAACCAAAACTTACCATTGTGGGTTGCTGCAACTTGTTATTTTCTGCAATTCGATTCACATGTTATATCTGCAGGAGAACATGTACTTACTAATCCTGTAGGAGGTGGTATAGGAATATTATCTGCAGCACGACCGGTTTATGCTTCACAAAACTATAATATAAATAAATATGTGAGCGAATATTTGTTTAAAAAACAAAAAAGCAAACATTTAGGAATTGGTGAAGTAATTGCCAAAGCAAAAAACAGTGTTGGAACAGAAATTAACAAACTATCGTATGTTTATATGGGTGACCCCGCCGTGCAAATGAACTATCCGAATGACTTTAAAATTGTAACAAGTAAAATAAATCAAAGTACAACATTTGGCACTGATACACTAAGAGCAATGAGCATCGGTACCATTGAAGGATTCATTGAAGACGAAAACGGTGTTAAAAATGCATCGTTCAATGGAATTTTACATGCAGTGGTTTATGATAAAATGGTAAGAATCACAACATTGAATAATCACTCCGATGGAACTTTAACATATAATGACAGACCTAACAAGTTATTCTCTGGTAAAACAGTTGTAAAAAATGGAGAATTCAAACTCCAGTTTATGCTCCCGAAAGATATCCGATATA
>CAZDSY010000202.1:0-3797 GCA_964508285.1 uncultured Paludibacter sp. | reverse complement strand
AACGGTTGTACGGATAAGGACGTATATTACCAAAGGCCCGAATGGCTTGAATCTCCCATTTACGAAGTTCTAAAACAAAAAGGGAACTTTAAAATGTATCTGCAGTGTGTCGATACTACATTATATGCATCGGTCTTGAAAGGTGCAGGTCTCTACACCGTTTTTGCACCCAATGATGAAGCATTCACTGCATTTTTAAGCAGTCGTGGTTATACTTCTGTAAAAAATATCCCTCTTACAGAAATTGAAAAAATTGTAGCTTATTCTATTTGTTACAGCACTACTTCTTTCGACTCGATTGGAGTTATGGGCAATTTCAAGTACAAAACGCAATATTATGCACTTCCGTACCGGGATTCTGAGTATAACAACGAATGGGTTGTTGATCAAACAATGACAAATAGCTGGAGTACATCCTACAATAATTATAAATTCATACCGGCTTTTACAAATACATTTTTTACTTCCTTTAATCCACCATTATCAGCTACAGATTATAATGTGTTTTTCCCAAACGTAACATTTACTGGTAAAAATATTCAGGGAGGTGAAATAGTAAAGGCCGATATGCGTGCCGAAAATGGAATAATTCACGAAGTTTCAACTGTGAACTTACCTTTAGACAATTTGGCCGATATTTTAAAAAAGCCTGAAAACAGCCTTTTTAAGTCGCTGGTAGATGCTAAGGACACATACGGAGATTATCTTTTCAGAACTTACATTGAAGTTACTTCCCCTACAACATTAAAATCTCTTCAAAAGATAATGCCCAAGGAAAATATCGAAAAAATATTTATCAAGATGTACGTTGGGCTTAACTATTCTTTGAATCTTGAAAATGTAGTTGATGAAAGTGGCAGATATACCCCGGAAAAAAGCGGATACTCACTTATTTTACCATCTGAATCAGCTTTGAATAATTATTTACAAAAACGCGTTTTAAAGTACTATTCAAGTATAAATGAATTACCTCAGGAGATAATAAGAACTTTGATACAGGCACACATGATACCTTCTTTAGTTTGGCCGGCAACTTACGCTAATACAGTAAATGGTAATGGCGATTATCTGAACGGTTCGGGTAGTAGTGGTTTAAAATTTTCAGAAAGTAGTATTACCGGCGCAACGCTAGCAAGTAACGGATTTGTTTATCAAAGTAATCAGGTTATAAAAAGTCGGATTTTTGAATCGGTTTATTCGGAAATTTTTCTGAATCCAGCTCACAAGTGGGCAAATATTGGTTTTGTAAACAACTTTAATACTTCGTTACGCGAAGATTTGCAAAAATGTATCTTGAACGGCTTTATGTCCGAACGATACACACTTATTACTTTTGATGACCAAATGCTCGTTAACGATGGATTTTCATATAACTCTTCAACGAATACTTTTTCTCATTCTTCAAGTGTGGTTAATGCAAATAGCCGGTTAACTCGCTTACTAAGGGAGCATATTTTTGAAGGATTGCAAAACAACCTTGTAAATTCTGAAATTACTGATTTTGCTACTGCAGGAATTTCCAATATGGACAACTGGAACTTTGCAGTAACAAGCTTTGGCGATCCTGTTCGGTATAAAGATAATCAGATTCAGGCAGCAGGAAATATTGAAGATAACACTTTTGTAAAGCTTACCAAACTTAATGAAACTTACCTGAACGGAACTGTTTGGAAAGCCGATATGCCGTTGCAATACTCTCCACGTGTTACCGGTTCGACCGATGATAGAAAATTCAGAGATTTAACACTCTGGGAATATCTCGACCGTGCACGTTCTCAAAATCCGAACGTAAAACTTTTTGTCGATTATTTGCAAAGATGTATAAAAACATATCCTGATGATGCTACAAGCACCGCCCTCGACGGAATAAGCACAGAACAATTTTATACAGTGTTAATGCCAAATAATACAGCCATGCAAGCTGCTTTAACTGCAAAGGTAATACCTCCTATTGACTCTATCAATTCTGCATATCCTCAGGCATTTGCACGAGCAGCTTTCTTTATCAATTCGCACATTCTTCAAGGACGCGTTTTTGTTGATGATAACAAAACTTTTCTGTATCCGGCAAATGCAAATTCACTTAACAAAGCGCTTGTACCTGTAATGGCAAAGGTAAATAGTGAGAAATTAGGACTTACTAACCAAAGTTTACTGATAGAAGTGAGTAAAACTTCAGGAGGTTTGATAAACTGGATACCTCAAAATGTCGTACAAGGTTCAAAAGTGCTTGTTTCGGGAAAAGTTTCAGGTACAATGCGTACGCAACGCGGAAAACCAACAGGAACAACAATTCTTAATAATTACAGATGTAATCGTATCGCATGTAAAGCTATTTTACATGAAGTAAATAATTATTTCACATTCATTTTAAATTAGGCAATAAATACAGGAAAGCGTGATTTCTATCATCGAAAGCACATTTAAACAATTCTAAATCGTATGAAAAATACAGGAAAAATTATAATTCTCATTACAATTTTACTACTGTCCAAAGTCATCATTTTTGCTCAGGGAGAAAAATTTCTAGTACGCGGAACTGTTATATCAGCCACTGACAAACAACCGATTGTGGGTGCAACCGTTGCCGAAATTAATCCGGATAATCGTACTGTGAATGGTGTTGTTACCAATCTTGATGGGAATTTCAGTATTGTCGTATCGAGCAGTAAAAACACATTGTCATTCAGTTATGTAGGATACAAAAAACAACAGATGTTAATTGGCAATAACAACAACATAAAAGTAACACTTCATGAAATGGATCAACTACAAGAAATTGTAGTAGTGGCAAAACCTAAACAAAAAGTAGGTTCGATCGATATTGATGAACGCGACATTTCAATGGCAATTTCGAAATTGAGTGCAGATGAAATTGGCGAATTAAATGTTGCTTCCGTTGATGAAGCACTCCAGGGAAGAATGGCTGGTGTTGATATAATGGCAAACTCAGGTGATCCCGGTAGCGGCATGTCTATTCGAATCAGGGGAATTACTTCCATAAGCGGTAACAACCAACCAATGATTGTAGTTGATGGTATTCCACTTGAAACCGTTGTTGGCGCCGATTTTGACTTTGCTACTGCAACTGAAGAAGAATTTTCGCAGCTATTAAATGTTGCGCCGGCTGATATAAAGGATATTGTGGTTTTAAAGGATGCCGCTGCTACGGCAATATGGGGTTCAAAAGCAGCAAATGGAGTACTACAGATTACAACCCGACGAGGAACAATTTCACCACCAAAAATTACTTTTATAGCTAAAGCCGGATTTTCACCTGAACCGAATGCTATTCCAACACTTTCTGGAGATGAATACTCTACAATGATATTGGAATCGTACATGAATACCGGAAAACCACTGGATTTACTTACTGTTACAGGCAAACCATTTTCATACGACCCTCGCGACCCTTATACTTTTTACAATTATCGCAATAATACCGATTGGGTAAAAGCAGTTTCGCAAACCGGTTATAATCAAGATTATAATTTGTCAGTACGTGGAGGTAGTTCAAAAGTACGTTATTCATTTTCAGCAGGATATTACAACGCACGAGGGAATACCATTGGCACTGGACTAACCCGTATTAACACCCGTTTGAATCTCGACTATTTTGTATCAGATAAAATCAAATTTTCAGCCGATATTGCTTATACTCACTCTGATAACCGCAGAAATTTCCTGCCCAATGGCAATGAACGAAACGATGTTCGTTCGCGTGCATATACCATGATGCCCAATCAGGGAATCTACGAATTCAATGAACTTGGAGTACAAATGCCCACTTACTTCAC
>CAZDSY010000201.1:0-3828 GCA_964508285.1 uncultured Paludibacter sp. | reverse complement strand
AGCAGGTAGAGCACATCCCTTTTAAGGATGGGGTCCTGGGTTCGAGCCCCAGCTGGATCACAAAAACCTCTTCAATCAATTGATTGAAGAGGTTTTTTAATTTGCATAACTCGCTAAAATTCATGGCATTACTAATTTTTGTGAAATTGATATTAAGTCACACTTAGAAAATACTTAAATTTCAAAAACCTAAAGCAAAGGGAGTTAAATAGAACTTGTGATAGTTGAATATTCCCTTAAACCATTACTTCTTTATTCGTTTTACATAATCGGTAGGGCTTTCGTTAAAATACTCTTTAAAACATTTGCTAAAATAAGATGGAGATGTAAAACCGGTTTCGTATGCCACTTCAGAAATTGTTTTATCAGAATGAATAAAGAGTTGTTCGGCTGCTTTGAGGCGAATAATACGCACAAGCTCATTAGGGGCATAGTTGGTGAGCGACTTAATTTTGCGGTAAAGTTGTACGCGCGACAAGCCCAAACTTTTACCTATTTCATCCACATTCAAGTCACTATCAATCAAATTATTTTCAACAACCTTTCTGAATTTGGCGATAAATGATTTATCAATTTCGGCCACAGTTTCTTTCCGTTCGCCAAAGGTGAGATTTCTCTGAAAATACCCCTTTACCTTTTCGCGGTTTTCAATAATTTTTCTGACGCGTATCTTTAGTATGTTTTCGTTGAAGGGCTTGGGAATATAGGCATCAGCACCGCTTTCGAAACCCATGGCTCTTTGTTCATCCATAGCACAGGCAGTGAGCAGCATCACCGGGATGTGACTTGTGCTTATGTTCTCCTTGATGTTTTTGCACAGTTCAAACCCATCCATTAAATCCATCATCACATCACTTATTATCAGTTCAGGTACCAGTTTCATAGCTTTCAGAAATCCTTCCTGACCATTTACGGCTTCAATTATTTCAAAATCGTTCTTAAGCAATGTTTTAATGTAAATCCGCACATCGGCATTGTCCTCCACGACTAAAATTGTAGGTTTTTCTGTTTCGTTTAAACCGATTTCTACCTGTTCAACAGCGGTATTTTCTTTGTCAATCAACCCGATCTCTTCGCCCCGGTTAAAATTATTGCTAAACACCGGATATTCTTCGCTTATCGAAATGTCTTTTTGCTTGAATGGAATCAGAAAATTAAAAACAGTGCCCTTTCCTTCGGTGCTCGTCACATCAATTGTGCCGTTGTGCAGCTCAACCAATACTTTTGTGAGTGCCAATCCGATTCCCGAACCTGCTGCATGACGGTCGGCTTTGTAGAAACGGTCGAAAATTTGATGAATATGTTGTTCGGATATGCCCGGACCCGAATCGCTGATAGTGAATCGGGCAAAGTGCTCATTGTTTTGTATTTCTTTCGATAAATGTACTTTGATATGACCGTTTTCGGGCGTAAACTTCAGCGCATTGGAAATCAGATTGTAACATATCTTTTCCATCTTGTCGGAATCGAACCAAACGGTAAAATCATCGTTGCTTGCCGAGAATTTCAGTTGAATGTGTTTCCTTTTGCTGAGTTCAACAAATGAGTCGCAAATATCGCTTATAAATGATTTGAGGTTGCCAAGCGTGAAATACATTTGCATTTTACCATTTTCGTAACGTCGGAATTCGATAATCTGGTCGATAAGTTTCATCAACACCTGCACATTTTTGCGCATCAGCTGAATGAGCCTGCTTCCATCGGCACTCAGTTGTTCGTTTTGCATAATGCTTTCAAGTGGCCCGTGCAGCAAGGTCAGTGGTGTGCGGAACTCATGCGATATATTAGTGAAAAATACAAGTTTAGCTTGCGTGGCATCTTCCAGGTTTTTCGAAAGAGCAAGCAATTGATCGCGTTGTTCCGATAGTTCTTCTTTTTGTTTGTTGATGGCAATATTGGTAAATTCCAATTCTCGATTTACTTTATTCTTATGTCGGTACGACCGGAAAAGCAGTATCAGCAACATGAGAATAACAAAAAGCACAACCAACGAGAAATAAAGCAGAATTCGCTGTGCGCTGTATTGAGCCAGATTCTGGTCGAGTACGGTATTGAGCTGTCCGATTCGGTTCTGATGCTGAATAATCTGGTCGGTCTGAAGTTTCAAAACCCGCGCATTGGTATTATCCACAACCGCAGTGAATAGGATATTCTCTCTGTCGTAAGGTTCTTTTTTCAGAATGCGGATGGCTGTTTGAACGGCTTTTTCGCCTCCGGTAGGGTAAATAAAAGTGGCATCAATTGTGCCTTTGATTACTTTCTGAATACCACCTTCGGTACCGGGCAAAGCATCAATACCCAGGATGACAGGTTTTTTAATTCCGCTTGCCACACTTATAGCTTCATGGGCACCTGTAGCCATTTCGTCGTTGTGTGCAAACACCAAATCGATGGTTGGATTTTTCTGTAAAGCCTCGGTCATTTTCTCCCTGGCCTGCGAACGAAGCCAGCCACCATCATTCTCGTATACTATTTTAATGTCGGGATAATTTTTGATTACGCTTATAAAACCTTCGTGGCGTTCCATGTCGGGAGTAGAGCCTTTCAGTCCGCGAATTTCCACCACATTACCTTTACCGTTCAGCAAATTGGCAGTGTAAACACCCACTTCTTTTCCTATCTGGAAATTATCGGCGCCCACAAAGGCAGTGTATTTACTTGTACTTGTTTTCCGATCGACCAAAACCACCGGAATGCCTTCCTGCATGGCTTTTTCGATGACCGGTGTTAGCGGAACCGCTTCGTTAGGCGATACAATAATCAGATCGACCTTCTCGGCAATGAAGCTTTCGATGTCGCGTATTTGTTTTTGATTGCTGTCGTAGGCGGTTTTTATGGTAACTTCCACGCCCGTATTGAAAGAAGCTTCGCGCAGAATCTCTTCATTCATGGTTCGTCGCTAGGCATCATCGCTGCATTGCGAAACACCAATTTTCAGGCTTTTCTCATCTTGTTTGAACGAGCATGAAGTGCATAAAACGGCTAACAGTAAAATGAGGATTGCAATTTTTTTCATGGAATGCCACTTTTTCGGAATTTCAATTGACACACAAATATAGAAATTAAGGTTTATATTTATACACAATAAACCGATAAAACATTCAGTTCAATCGGTTTATTGTATTGGGCTTTTGCTGCCCGATGCTTTTTAATTTATCATCTTTTCCCTGTAATTGACTCCGGCAACACGGGCATAGCTCCTTTTTGGGTGCAAACATATGCCGAAACTTCTACTGCTGTGGCGTGTGCTTCGGAAATAGACTTTCCTTGCAGTAACGAAGCCACAAATCCTGCAGTAAACGAATCGCCGGCACCAACCGTGTCTGCCACTTTCACCAACGGTGTGGGTTTAAACGATGTTTCGTCGGGAGTAATCACATAGCTACCCTGTGTTCCTTTGGTAAGAACCAACATACGGAGCGAATAATCAGACAACAACTTTTGGCAAATGTCCATTTCGGAACTGTCTTCCCAACCAAAAAGCTTAGCCACGAGAATCACTTCATCGTCGTTTATTTTCAGTATGTTGCAACGTGAGAGCGAGTGGTCAATCAACTCCTGCGAATAAAAATGCTGACGCAGGTTAATATCAAATATTTTCAGGGCATTTTCAGGAACCAAATCCAGAAAGCGGTTTATGGTAAGGCGGGAGGCTTCATTGCGTTGCGCCAGCGAACCAAAGCAAACCGTTTTGGTGTTTCGTGCCAGTTCTTCCATTTCGGTGGTGAAAGGGATATTATCCCACGCCACTTTCTGACAGATTTCGTACTGAGGAACACCTTTTTCGTCGAGTGTAACCTGAACTGTTCCGGTAGGGAAAGGCGTTTT
>CAZDSY010000200.1:0-3839 GCA_964508285.1 uncultured Paludibacter sp. | reverse complement strand
CGAAAAAAGGAGAAGATTTAGCAGAAAAAGTATTGCAAGGTGAAAAAAATCCATTCATTCGTCATTTGTATGTTGAAAGAAAATTGCATGACACTCTGGCTACATCGGGTTGGAAAGATGGAAATGACACCACATTGCGATATGTAAGTGCTGCAGGATATTTTTTCGCTCTTGAACTTGCCGAAAAACTGAATGTTCCCATCGGAATAATTTCCAGTTCGTGGGGTGGAACGCGTGTAGAACAATGGACACCACCCGAAGCTTATCTGACATCACCATTGTTTAAAGACTCACTCGAAGGCAAGGAAAATTTCAAAATTGATGGTATGACGCCCGGTAAAATGTTTGAAGGAATGATTAAACCGATAATTCCTTATACAATGAAAGGAATTCTATGGTATCAGGGCGAATCAAATTTAATGATACATGACACCACGAGTTTTGCCGCCAAAACAAAACTGATGCTCGATACCTGGAAAAAAATGTGGAATGACTCACGGCTTTCGTTTTATTATGTGCAAATTGCACCATATTATTACTCGCAGCGTAAAGATAAACTAACACATGGTACAGATTTATTAGCTTATTACTGGGACGAGCAGCGAAAATGCCTGCGTTTTCCAAATTCTGGAATGGTGGTTACAACCGATTTGGTCGATAATCCGAAAGATATTCATCCGGGTTATAAATGGGAAGTTGGACGACGCTTATCACTCTGGGCGCTTGCCAAGAATTACAAACAAAACCTGATTTATTCAGGACCGCTTTACAATGGATATAAAATTCGGAATAACACCATCGAAATATCTTTTAGTAATACCGGTGGAGGTTTGATAAGCAACAACAATCAGCCTTTAACTCATTTTCTGATTGCAGGCTCCGATAAAAAATTCTACGCTGCAAAAGCTGAAATATCGGGTAATAAGATTATTGTATTAGCATCGGAAGTTCAAAAACCTGTTGCAGTTCGCTTTGCATGGGACGAAACCGCGATGCCAAATTTCTTTAACAAGGAGTTACTTCCGGCATCGCCATTCAGAACTGATAATTGGTGATTTCACTTGGAAACTATAATATTTAAAAAGCCCTGAAACTTATAAAAATTTCAGGGCTTTTCATTCATTAAAAAAAGAGTGTTATTTGTTTACAACAATTTTTTGAGTAAAAACACTATCAATCGCATTTTTCAGTCGCACAAAATATATTCCTGCAGGCAATTCACTTGTTTCGATAATTGTTTTATTCAATTCTGATTTTTTCACAATCATACTTTTGCCATTCAAATCGGTAATACAAATTTGAGTGCCGGGAGAAAAACTTTCAGTTGCTATTTCCACAAAATCAGTAGCAGGATTTGGAAAAATTTTCAGTTCCGATTCATTAACGTTATTTATAGCATTACCTTCACTGACAACTTTCAGTATTCCGCCTGAAAAATTCCACATCAAATTTTCTCCCGGTTTTTCAGGAATTATTTTCGTAAATGAACCTTTAAACGATGTACCTGTAAAAAGTGTAAACTGATCACCGGCTTGTGGTGTTCCGGTAATTATCAGATTCAGCGTTCCGTTAATTGTTACTGCTCCTTGCGAAACAATTTTATCGGCCAACGAAACAGCACGGTTAATTTCCATATTACACTGACTTCCGGCAAGTAAATTTAATGAACCAACGGTTAATGTACCGAAATTGGTTGAGGATGCAGCGGGATCTCCGGGCTGGATAAAAGCTCCTGATTGAACTTCAACCACAGAGGGAATTGTTCCTTTTCCAGCCAGTGTTGCCTCATTCATTACAGTTACCTTTCCTGTACCGGTATGAACTCCGTTAACTATTAACATACCATCTTTTACTGTAGTTGTGCCCTTGTAAATATTTGCACCGGTAAGTTTCCAATAGCCATTACCTTCTTTAACTATATTAGTTGTACCTTTATAACTTGCGTTTGAACATTCGTTATTGATTACACCGTTGAAAATTTCGTCAGTACCTGCTCCACCCACAATCCACGTCATGGTAGCTGAGTTGTTTTGTTTATCGGCGCCTGAAAGATAAGTGCCTGAAGGTCCCGATAATCCTCCAAGATACATGGTGCTAGCGTTTTTCCAGCAAACAATTCGTACATTTCCTGAGGTTACAATTCGTGCGTTAGGAATTCCCCAAGTATTATTTAGCATAAATTGACTACCATCGGTTGCATTAGTTCCGTTTGCATAAACAGTTCCGCTAAATTGCGACCAATCGCCCTGAATGTATTCGCGAAGATAAGGAATATTAAAATTAAGATTCCCGTTACCGCTAACTTTACTGTAAATGTAGCAATTGCGATAAGGTTCAAATGATGATGTTTTGCCATCGGAAACAACAATCGGGGCATAATAATTTTCGTAATCTGCCGTAGCACCTCCACTTGTTTTCAGCTTACCTCCGTTTAAAATGTAGGTTTTATCGGCAGCCATACTTGCATTTATGTTGTCGATGCCATTTATATCAATAGTTCCTTCGTTGATTGTTGTTACGCCTTCGTAAGTATTGGTTTTCTTAAACAATAAAGTACCGACTCCGGATTTTGTTAATGCGCCTGTACCGCTTATTAAACCATTCATGGTTATACTTGCGCTATTCGCAACTCTGAATTCAGCATTTCCTTCCAAAGCTATATTTCTGTCGGTAGTAACCGAAGCGCCGGTATAGTTTACTTTACCACCACGTAACACAAAATTGAAATCGTAATTTTGTGAAGCTCCAATGGAACTTGAAGCACCGCCATTGGCTAATTTCGCAATTTCGAGTGTTCCAGAATGTAAAACAGTTGCTCCTGTATAATTATTTTCTGTCGATAAAGTGAGTTTTCCTTCGCCGGCTTTGTTTATTGAGCCGGTGCCGGTTAAAAATCCTGTTCCTGTAAATGAATAATCGGAATTAGAATTCACGACCGTAGTTCCAATGGTTATAGCTTCAGCAATATTAATGCTTTGTGCGGAAGCTCCGGTAACAAATAAGGTTTTTTGATTATCGGTAAAAATCGTATTTTGAGTTCCGTTATTCCAGTTTGCCGAAGTTTTATTCCAATCTGCATCTGTAGCTCCTGTCCACGTCAAATCAGGTATAAATGTATTCAAATCGGTATAAGCTACAGGTACAGGTTTTGTTTTTACGGTCAGTTCGTTTGTATAAGTTGAATATCCTCCATCGTTATATCCGCGAACACGCATGACCACAACCTGTTCAGGAGTAAGTCCGGTAAGGGTATAGGTATTTCCGTTTTTGCCTGTACGGGCTATTTCAGTAAATGTACCATTGATTTTTTGTTCGATACAATAACCCGATTCTTTATCAGTAAAATCGAACCACGATAGATATATATTATTTTGAGTAGTAGAATCGGCAATAAGATTTAGTGGTGCACGTAGATATTCCTGTGAATAAGCAGGTGTAATGCTGTTGATATAATTTTCGATATTCAGATAGCCGTTTGAAGCGATTATCAAAGCATCAGATGCCAGATTTGGGTTCAATCCGTTAGAAGATTCCCATGTATCAGGAATTCCATCGCCATCTGAATCGGTGCGTTTTGTTCCTGTGCAAAAATTCCAGGCTGTAGGCACACCAATTGACAACTCGGTTTCGTTGGTAATAAATTTTCCTTTCTTTCCAAGCGATTTAACTTCATTTACCACGTAACAATCTAATAAATCGCGGTAAGGTAATGAAGCTCCAACATTAGGTAAAATTGAATCGAATAAAGCTGATGCCGGCCATTTCGGAACAACCGGATAGTCGTAAGGCGCTGCCTGAAAATCGGGTCCACCACTGTATTCGGTTTTGGGAACTAAATA
>CAZDSY010000199.1:0-3945 GCA_964508285.1 uncultured Paludibacter sp. | reverse complement strand
CGGCTTAACATTAAACGATGGAAAAATGTGTTGGGGAAGTCTGAATGGTTTTTATATTTTTAATCCTAAAGATTTGAAGCAAACGTTGGCACGATCGAACAAAGTTACTCTTACAGGATTTTTTATCTATGATTCTGAAGCAACAATCGGCGAAAAAAATGCACCTCTCAAAAAATCTATCGCTTATTCCGAAAAAATAGTGCTCAAAGCTTCTGATAAGGTTTTTCATATTGAATTTGCCAATCTCGATTTTCACGACCCCAAAGCAAACCAGTTTATGTTTATGCTTGAAAATTATGAAAAAAGATGGAATACCACAGGAGCCTATAACGTAGCTACTTACCGGAATGTTCCGTCCGGAAAATACATTTTCAGGGTAAAAAGTGTCAATAATCTGGGAGAATGGGACGATAATGAAACTACACTCGAAATCGTTATAAAACCACCGGTATGGCGTACCGCTTGGGCATATTTGCTCTACTTTTTGATTCTTTCAGTTATTGGTTACATTGCGTATAAACTAATCATGAAATTTTACAAACTAGATAATGCTGTAAAAGTTGAACGACAACTCACGGATTATAAACTGCGCTTTTTCACCAACATCAGCCATGAATTTCGCACACCGCTAACGCTTATTAAAGGTGGAGTAGATTCATTGAACGAGTTTAAAGAGAAAATGTCAGAACCGGTAAAGCAAATTGTAAGTGATCTGGATAAAAACACTTCGCACATGCTCAGGTTAATTGAACAGCTACTCGAATTCAGAAAACTGCAAAACAATAAGCAAAAACTTAATCTACAACGTGTTGATGCTGTAGAATTTCTGAAAAATATCTATGCTAGTTTTACAAATGTTGCTGAAAAGTCAAATATCGAGTACAATTTTTTACCCTCTCGTAATTCAATTCCGATTTATCTCGATAAAAATAAAGTCGATAAAATTATTTTCAATTTCTTGTCGAATGCATTTAAATTTACGCATCGTGGAGGAAAGATTAATCTTATTGCCGAAGCTGATGAAAATGCTATGTTGCTCAGAATCAGTGTAGCTGATAATGGCATAGGTATTCCCCGCGAAAAACAACATTTACTCTTCAGCCGATTTATGCAAATTAACTTTTCGGAATCCGGTACCGGTGTAGGCCTTTCGTTGGTGAACGAATTTGCAGCCTTGCATAAAGGAAAAGTAAGTTTTACCGAAAATGAAGGTGGTGGTTCAGTCTTTACTTTTGAACTATCACTGGACAGTAGTATTTACCAGCCCGGCGATTTCGTTTGCGATCAAAATGTAAAAACAACACAAGAGTCTGAAGATGAATGCATTAATATCAACGAATTTTATATGCAGGCTGAAAATGAAACACTCCTCGATTTTATCCCTCTTGTACCTGCAGTAGGCATGAAATATAAATTACTGGTTATTGATGACAATCACGATATACGTGATTTTTTAGTAAATAAACTTTCACCGCATTTTGATGTTACTACGGCTGAAAATGGAGATACCGGTTTCGAACTGGCCGGCAACGGCGATTACGACCTAATAATTTGTGATGTAATGATGCCCGGCATGAATGGTTTTGATTTAACCCGAAAACTGAAAGAAGATTTTAACACTTGCCATATTCCGGTGATATTACTTACAGCTTATGTTCCCGACGAAATAAATTCTGAAACCATTGAAGCAGGTGCTGACGCTTACATTAGTAAACCTTTCAGCATGAAACATTTATTACTGCAAATAAATAAATTGATTGAAAAAAGAGATCAACTGCACAAGCACTACGCTCGTTTAGAAAACATTGAAACTATAAATGCTGAAACTCAGGACATTTTTCTTCCCGATAAAGATGCTGCATTTCTTCGTGAAGTTGATAAGGTTCTGGAACAACATTATAAAGATGCTGAGTTTACGGTGGATGATTTTGCTCAGATTATGCATACCGGCCGAACACTCTTTTTCAAAAAGATAAAATATCTGACAGGTTATACTCCTAACGAATTTATTAGGGTTCGGCGTATGAAAAAAGCTGCGGAGTTACTTAAAACCTACAAATACAATGTTTCAGAAGTTGCTTACATGGTAGGAATTAACGATCCGTTCTATTTTAGCAAATGTTTTAAGGCTCAATTTGGTTGTTCGCCTTCCCGATATCTGAATTCATAATTGTAAAAAAAAATGTAGTTATAAATAATGCCTTCGGTTAATCGCAGGCATTTTTTTAGCTATGAAATAATTATCTTTGCAAAAAAATCAAATTAAAACAATAACTATTGCTATGTACTTAAATATTATTTATAAAAAGAAAAACAAATTTGTAGTTCGCGAAATGGGTAATGAACTGATTCTGGTTCCGCTTGCCGGTAACGTCGCTAAAATGAACGAAATGTTTACGATGAACGAAACCGGAAAATTTATCTGGGAAAATATTCATGAAAATACCACAACTGACGATATTGTTAACCTGTTAACTGAAAATTTTGCTATTGATGAAACCACTGCACGTCGCGACACTGAAAACTTTGTAGAACGAATTTTTGCTGTTTTGCTTAAAAATTAACTTCAAGAAGGAAATAATGAAAAAAAGCATTTTTCTTTCGATAGCAGATTTCATAATTGAACTTAAATCCGAAATTCCTGTTGAAGTGGAAACGGGTTATTTACCTTTCATATGTGATCCAGCTGATCGTAAACCTGAAATTATAATTCATTGCCTTGCCGGCTTCCCCGATTTGATTTCCGACGCAGGGAACGCTGTTTTCGTAGCAGAAAATGAATATCAGAAATTTTACAGCATTTACCGACAAAACGAAACATTGATTTTTGCTATGTACGATCAGCAAAATATCAATCAGCTACAGCAAATTGCTGTGTTAAACGCCAACATGAGTGAATGGGAACTTTACTGCAAACCCGAAGCTGATGGTTTTTCACTTCCTCTAAAATATCCGTTCGGGCCTATAATGATGCACTATCTCACACAAAAAACCGGTTCGGTTATGATGCATGCTTCATGCGTATTCGATGGTGAAGCAGGAAGGATTTTTACAGGATTTTCAGGTAACGGTAAAAGTACAATGGCAGGAATCTGGAATAAAAACGGTTGTACCGTTATTAACGATGACCGGATAATTCTCCGCATAATTGATGAGCAAATTTTTGCCTACAATACACCAATGTTTTACCGCGACAAACCTAAAAAAGCGCCGATAAAGTATATTTATCTTATAAGTCATTCACATAAGAACAAAATAAGTAAAGTAACCGGTGCAACTGCACTTTCTCGTTGCATGGCTTTTTGCATTCAGAACAACTTTGATAAAAACCAGATTAATAATCAGATAGACTTTTTTAGTAAAGCATTGAATTTTTTGCATGTATTTGATTTGGGTTTTGTACCCGATAATAATGTAATTGATTTTGTGAAGGGAAATGAGATATTGGAAACGAGGTAACGAGGAAACAAGGGAATGAAGGGACAAGGAAAATGTAAAATGTAAAATGAAGAATGAACAAATGTAAAATGAAGAAATGTAACTCGCACTTTCTTAGTTTCATAGTTTCTCTCCCGATGCTTAGGGATTCTTACTCTCAACTTTACGAATTTTAAAAACTTTGGTACTATAAAGCTTCTTTTTAGTGATTTGGTACCGACACTACGGAACTCCCGACGCCCCAAAAAAGAATGAAAAAACCAATTACTGATAATCAACTGTTAGACTTTGCTGAAATGTTGCTGAACGACAACAACATGCTTAGTATTCGTATGAAGGGTTACAGTATGTTTCCGACCTTGCAAGTAGGTGATGTTGGGTTTGTGAGAAAATGTTCTGTAAGCGAACTGGCAATAGGTGATATTGTAGTTTTCCGCGAAAATAAGAAACTAATTGCACACAGGCTTATTAAAATTATCGACAAAAATGACACGTTTTTTTACATAA
>CAZDSY010000198.1:0-3999 GCA_964508285.1 uncultured Paludibacter sp. | reverse complement strand
GAAATAATACTTTTATGAGATTTCAACTTTCGTCTTGTTCTGTTTTCTGTTGTCATTCGTCAAAATTATATTAAAATGAAAAAAACTTCTATACTGCTTGCTTTATTCATTTGCCTAACGTTTAACGGAAACATTTTGAACGCGAAAACACCCACTGCGGATAGTATAAGAAATCGTGAAATTGATGAAATTACCGTTTATGGACTGAATGCCAACAGCCTTTCGCTACCATACACTGAAGTTAGTAATAATAAAATCGAACGTTTACAGCCATTCACTCCTGCTGATGCATTGCAACATGCACCCGGTGTTGCGCTTTCGCGCGATGGAATTTGGGCTACTTCGGTAAACATCAGAGGAATTTCAGAGCAACGTCTGCTTATTCTTACCGATAATGATCGTTTGTTAACAGCCACTGACATTGCAGCTGCACTTTCGACTGTTGATGTAAACGCGCTTGAAAAAATTGAAGTAATCAAAGGAGCTGCATCGGTTCTTTACGGGACAGGAGCAATGGGCGGAGTAGTAAATTTTGTTTCCTATCGGCCTAATTTTTCTTCTACACTGCAAAGGCATGGAAAAATAAGTTCAGGATTTAATACTGTAAATAATCTCTGGTCAAGCAATGCGCAGGTACAACTCACAAACTCCGACTGGTATTTGATGGTGAACGGAAGTTATCGGACAGCCCAAAACACATCGACTCCAGATGGTATAATCACAAACAGTCAGTTTAACGATGCTTCGTGGGGTTTGAAAGGTGGAGTGAAATATGCAGAAAATCAACAATTGCACGTAAATTACAACCATTTCGAAGCATGGGATGTGGGTTTACCGGGTGGAAGTGCGTTTCCTCCAACTGCAGTGGTGCGTTACCTGGGCGTAAAACGCAATCAATTCAATGGTGAATATACTTTTTCAGACCTTACCGATGTTGTAAAACAATTAAGTTTAAAAGCATATACTCAAAATATTTCCCGCGATGTTGAAAACCGTGTGAATGCTACAACGCGTATTTTACCCTCGAGTTTAAATACAACTACGGGAGCTAAAGCCGTTGCCGACTTGTATTTTAACGACTATAACACCATGAAAATTGGCGCTGAAACATGGACACGCGACGCCAAGACACGCAGGGTTCGAATGATTTTCCCAACGGATACTACTTTTATAGGCGAACAACCTACACCCAATGCCAAAGTGCTTGATGCAGGAATATTCGCACAGTACAGATGGGTTATTTCTCCTAAATATTTTACAATTAATACAGGTATAAGGCTCGATTATATCCGCACTTCAAACGATACAGCTTTCGCCGAGGTTTTTCGTTACAAAATTAAAGATGGAAAACGCACTGAACTAGCACGTAATTCTGCTATTTTATTTTATCCCGAAGTGAGTAATGAAATTTCTTATGCTGCACACCTTGATTTCGAATATACTCCTACGTCACGTAACCGTTTTGTGCTTTCGCTTGGCAATGCCTACAGAGTAGCCTCCATCGAAGAACGGTTTAAATACATCGATCAGGCAGGAACTTTACGAGTAGGAAATCCGGACTTAAAACCTGAAAAAGGACTTTTCTCGAATTTGGAATATCTGCTAAAAGGAAGAAAAATACTGCTTAAATTGGATGTGTTTGCCAATTATCTTTACGATTTGATTACAGAAAAAAGCGGAACATACAACAAAGGAGGAACGCAGGTTCCGGCACTTATTAATACCAATGTCAATAAAGCATTGTTTGCCGGCGCTGAGGCTGAACTTTTATGGTTTATAAATCAAAATTTCAGTCTGAATTCAAATTTTTCTTACGTTAATGCCCGTGATATGAGCGATGGATCGTTTTTACCTCAAATTCCACCCATGCGGGGAGAAATCACCTTGAATTATCATCTCGATAAATTGTTTGATATTTCATTTTCCGCTCTGGCAACCAAAGCAAAAACCGACTTAGCGGCAAATGAAAAAGCAGTTGATGGATATGTGATTCTTAATACACAACTGAAGTCAGCGCCAATTAAGGTTAAGCAATCCGCATTTACGCTTTTTGCAGGTGTCGATAACATTCTGAATCAGGCATATTACAACTTTTTGAATACCGCTCGTGGAATTAACCGCCTCGAACCGGGCAGAAATATCTATGCAAAAGTGAAATGGGAATGGTAAGAGGGATTTACCATTTATCAAGTTGAGTACAAACATTTAATAAAAAAAGAAATCTCATTTGAAGATTTCTTTTTTTGATTTTATAAACACTAAATTATACAAATTTACTCAGATTTTTTTCGATTTTATCCACTCATCCATAGCTTTAGCGGCTCTTCGACCATCGCCCATGGCCAAAATTACGGTTGCCCCGCCTCGAACGATATCGCCTCCGGCAAAAATCATTGGTATGGAGGTTTGCATGGTTTCCTTGTCAACAACCAATGTTCCCCATTTTGTAACATCGAGTCCACTTACCGACTGTGGAATAAGTGGATTTGGTGAAACGCCTACGCTTACAATTACCTCGTCAACTTCAATAGTTTCTGTTTGCCCCGGAACTTCTACAGGCGATCGACGTCCCGATTCGTCAGGTTCGCCAAGCGTCATAACCTGCAAAATCATGTGCGTAACCCGTCCTTGTTCGTTGCCAATATATTCAATAGGGTTACGCAAAGTCATAAATTCAATGCCTTCTTCCTTGGCATGTTTCACTTCTTCCAGACGCGCGGGCATTTCTTCTTCCGAACGACGATAAACAATCATCGATCTTTCTGCACCAAGGCGTTTTGCAGTACGTACGGAGTCCATTGCGGTGTTTCCACCACCGATGATTGCAACTTTTTTACCTTTTAAAACCGGAGTGTCTGAATCTTCGCTCGCAGCATCCATCAAATTTACACGGGTAAGGTATTCGTTCGAAGACATAACGCCGACTAAATTTTCACCTTTTATATTCATAAAACGTGGCAATCCCGCACCACTACCTACGAATACACCTAAAAATCCTTCTTCCTTTAAATCCTCTATTGTGATTGTTTTACCCACGATGCAATTATTGACGAATTTTACGCCCATGCTCCTGAGGTTATCAATTTCAACATCCACTATTTTGTTGGGTAAACGGAATTCGGGTATTCCATATTTGAGAACGCCGCCAATTTCGTGCAATGCTTCGAAAACTGTAACATCGTAACCTAATTTAGCCATATCTCCTGCAAATGATAATCCAGCAGGACCTGAACCGACCACTGCTACTTTCATTCCGTTAGGTTCTGCAATTTCCGGCACTGAGATATTTCCGCTTTCGCGTTCCCAATCGGCTGCAAAACGCTCAAGATGACCGATTGCCACAGGTTCTTTTTTCATTTTTACATGAATACAAACTTCTTCGCATTGTTTTTCTTGCGGACAAACCCGTCCGCAAACTGCAGGCAGCGCAGAAGTTTCTTTTAATGTGCGAGCCGCACCTGCAAAATCGCCAATTTCGATTTGTTTGATAAATTTTGGAATGTAAATCCCAACCGGGCAACCTTGCATACACGAAGGATCGGCACAGTCGATACAGCGTTGAGCTTCCTGCATTGCCAGTTCGGGTGTTAATCCAAGGTTTACTTCTTCTTTACGGCTTTTACTGCGATAAACCGGATCGAGTTCGGGCATGTGAACCCGTGGTAAAGCTGTTCTGTCTTTTGCCTTTATCTTTTTTCGCAAATCTTCGCGCCACTCCTGCGCTCTTTCTTCTGCTAAATTCATTTATGTTGGTTGATTTTTGTTTTGGAAAATAGAAAATAGAAAATAAAAAATTTAGAAAAAAGTTCAACTTATAAAACCTGGAACTTTTGAAACCTGAAACTCTAGAAACTTTTGAAACTTCTGAAACCTGTAACTTTTACAAGTTCGCCCCGCTTTTACATTCCATTTTTTCCATTTCTTCGCGTTCGATATCACGGTAACCTCCAAGACGCATTAACATTTCATCGAAATCAACCAGATGGGCATCGAATTCGG
>CAZDSY010000197.1:0-4021 GCA_964508285.1 uncultured Paludibacter sp. | reverse complement strand
TAACCCGTAAATTTCGCAAAATGACATTAATTATTGCGTATATTTACGAGTTGTGTGCAACCTGAATAAACCGCAAAATTTGTGATAATTCGGACATAATAATAACATCTTAAATTATTATTAAGAAGATAACTAATTAATCAATTGAAAGGAGACATTGAAATGAAAATTTTAAAAACACCTTGGAAAATAAGTGGGATTGCTGGGATTCTTTTTGTAGCGTTATCTTTTTTTGCATCAGGAATCAATAAAATGCCTCCCGCTTATAATCAAGACATTTCGAGTTTTGTGAATTGGTTCTCTGAAAATGGACATTGGTATCGTTCTGGACACTTTCTTGCAGGACTAGCTTTTTTACTTTTTTATTTCCCATTTTATGCTGGATTTTGCGAAATACTCAAGAAAGCTGAAGGTGAACCATCTATTTGGACAAGAGTAACGTGGGCTGGCGCTATTATGTCGCCAGCAGCAGGCACAATTGCAGGTGCATTTATCATGGGAATAGCTTTATTAAATGGCGATGCATCCGAAGAACTGTCTCAATTCGGAATGGCTTCAAATTTTTACGCATATACAGTTTCTGGTGCTTATGGCGGAATTGCAATGATTGGTGCCGCTATTATCATCTTAAAAACAGGAGTTTTTAAACGTTGGTTAGGTTGGGCTGGTTTGATAATTGGATTTGCAGCAATTATAAGCGTAGGAACATTAATAGAGAATAACCCACAGGGATTATTTGCAACAATAAACGGCTTTGCCTGGTTGGCTTATTTTCTCTGGATTGCCGCATTGTCAATTGAAATAATTAGAATGCCAGAAATTAAATTACAACAATAAAAAATTTCTCTACGGTAATCTATAAATTGGCAGTTTGAACTATTGACTTAAGAAAAGAATTTATTAAGAATATAAACAGGCAGCACACAACACACAATATAAAACAGTTGGGTTTCAGTAGTTTGCGAGGTTTTGGTTCTCGCTTCAACTTTTTTCTCATTGGATACAGACGCGCTCCGAAAACCCAACCGTTTCATATTGTCAACCGTTACCGGTAATGGTAGGACGACCCAACCGACAACGATAGAGAATGAAAAAAACGACATTTAAAATATCAAAAATGGACTGCCCATCCGAAGAACAAATGATACGGATGAAACTTGCCGACTTGACAAACATCAACTCGTTGGACTTTGATATTGCAAACAGACAACTTACCGTTTTTCACACAGGCAATCACGACCAAATTTTTCAGCGACTTGACAATTTAAAATTTGATACCTCACTTATTGACAGCGTTTCGGCAGACAATTATTCAACAGCAACCGATACCACCGACCGAGAAAGAAAATTGCTTTGGCAAGTTTTAGCCATTAACTTTTTCTTTTTTGGTCTTGAACTTACGACAGGTTTCATTTCAAACTCAATGGGACTTGTGGCGGACAGTTTAGATATGCTTGCCGACAGTATTGTTTATGGACTTGCACTTTTTGCAGTTGGTGGAACAATGATACGGAAAAAAAACATTGCAAAATCAGCAGGTTACTTTCAATTGACACTTGCAATTTTTGGTTTTATAGAAGTTGTAAGACGATTTATTGGACTTGAAACAGTTCCAGCATTTCAGACAATGATAATTGTTTCAATTCTTGCTCTTATTGGCAACGGACTTTGTTTGTATCTGCTGCAAAAAAGCAAAAGTAAAGATGCACATATGCAAGCGAGTATGATTTTTACATCTAATGACGTAATTGTAAATATTGGAGTAATTGTAGCAGGTGGACTTGTTTATTTGACAAACTCAAAATATCCTGACCTTATCGTTGGGACAATTGTATTTTTCATCGTTGGACAAGGAACATTTAAAATTTTAAAACTATCAAAATGACGGACGAGAGAAGAACCACTACTGCCAACACGGGTTTTGCGTCAGGCGGGGTGACGTGCAAACTTGGAGCTATGTGCTTCTATTCAAGTGTAGTGCTGGTTGACAGTTTTGTGCTCCGAAACCAGCCCGAACGCAAAGCCCGAAAACGTTACCAACAAGGCAACGAAAAGACCGCATCACAGAAAATTAAATAGAAAATGCTTTGAGAATGAATAATGAAATGACATTGAAAGAAAAAAAATTGTTTTTTGCCGACCCGCAAGAAAGGAAAGCGGAAATACACTATTTTCTTGTAATTTTAAAAATCAATATAAACCCTCTAAATTTTCTAAATATGAAACAATTTCTAATGTTTTTTGCAACATTAATAGTTGCATTTTCTGCAAATTCGCAAATAAGTCCTGATTTTGAACCCTGCATTGGAAGTGGCGGATCATCAGGACTTAACAACTTAAGATTATTAGTGGCAAAATCAAATGACGGTATGAATTGGACTAGGACAAATTTGGTTCTAAGTGATCGTTCAAGTGTAGCAGATGGACTGGTTCTTCCGTCTGGGCGATTGCTCGTATATTATGTTGCTGGTTGTATTAAGGTAAATGGCAGTGAACAACCTGCAAACCACATAAAGGTTGCTGTATCTGATGATAAAGGAAAATCATGGACGTATAAGAATGTTCAATTTAATAATTTACCATCAGGTGGTACACTACCTGTCGATCCCAATGTTGTACTCCTTGAAGATGGAAGTATCAATATGCTTGTAACCATTGATCCGGATCAAAACGGACCTATGAATCCTTGTACTTATTCTGCAGTTTCTACCGACGGAGGTTTTTCATTTACATTAAGTAACTCATATGTTTTTTCTGTTTCAGGAACGGATATCCTCGACCCTGAAAATTTTAGGTTTGGTACAGGAAACTGGAAACTTTGGGCAGGAGGAATTCCCGGGAAAAACATAATGGGAATATCAACCGATGAGGCAATTAGTTTTAATAACCAAGGAGTATTTTGCTCTGCTTCTAACGTTAACAATTCGTCAGAATGTTATATTGTAGCAGATGTCATTAAATACGATGCTTCTACTTATAAAATGTATGCATTTGGAACAAGTCCAAGCGGACAACTTATACGCTCTCTCAGTTCAACAGATGGTGACACATGGACACTTGATCCCATTGTTAATTTAACTGTACAACCTTCTTCCGGGGTTGAAGATTTGGATGTATGGGCTCCAACTGTTTTAAAATTAAGCGACACTTCATTTATAATGGTTTACGAAACAAGAATACCATCAACAGCTAGCACTAATTTTAATTATATTAACATTTTACAAAACGATACAACGCTTTTTATTGGTGATACATTAAGATTTGTTGCTCGTACATATTTTTCTGACAATTCAATCCGTGACGTAACATTTTTCGGAAGATGGCATTCAACGAATACTTCTGTTGCATCAATTGATAATTATGGTAAACTAACAGCTTTGTCACAAGGTACAACTTATATTTACAAAAGTTATGGTGGAATTAATAGTGATTCTGTTTTTGTAACCATAGACCAATCAACACAAATTAATAATGAGAAGAATAATTCTTTACATGTATTAGTTTACCCTAATCCGGTTTCAGTTGAATTAGTAATTGAAATAGATGCTAATACAGACAAGTTGATCTTTGAAATATTTAATACCATTGGACAAGTTGTATTCAAAGGAAATCTTATTGAAAGAACAACTATTCAAACAAGTAATTTTGCTCCGGGTATGTATTTTATCAAATTTGAAAATGGTAAAACATTTGAATTCAAAAAGATAATAAAAGAATAGGTGACATAAAAAAACTAAATCTTTTAAAGACAGTGAAAACAGAATGACTGAATTTAAAAATTATTTCAAACCATTGACAGACAAGAACGCCCAGTTGGCAACAGGCGGTATATTTTATTGCCGAGACATTGCGGGTTTCAGCATTTCTACATCTAAAAAACTTTCGTGTAAATTGACAGGACAGAGCTTCGAAATCGGCAACAAAAACATACATCCAAAACGTTGTGCACAAGCGGAGAAAATACAGCGACACAGCAAATTGACAATGAAAATAGAATATTAAACTTGGAATGAAAAACGAA
>CAZDSY010000196.1:0-4085 GCA_964508285.1 uncultured Paludibacter sp. | reverse complement strand
ACTATAAGGTAAATAAGGATAATAACCGGATTTTTTATTACCATATCGAGCGAACTCATTATTGAAACCTCAATTTCGTTAACATCGCCCGAAATACGTGAAATAATATCACCCTTGCGCTCTTCGGTAAAATAGCCCAGCGGAAGATTCAGTATTTTGCTGTAAAGTTTATTTCGTAAATCTTTTACTACACCGGTTCGGATTGGCACAAGATAATAAGACGCCAGAAAAGATGTACCAACCTTCAAAGCAGTCATAAATATTAAAAACAATCCTAAATACAGTAAAGATTTGCTTTGACCGGATGTGTTGATAATATTTTCAACTTCAAACATTAAATTGTTTTTAATGGCCAATGCTATCGATGAAAGTGAATCAGAAAAACTCCAGGGAATGTATTGTGTAGTACTTTTAGTAATTCCAAATAAAATGTTGAGTATGGGTATTATTGCCACAAACGAAAAAAGGCTGAATACTGTTGAAATAAAATTCATCAATAAACTCAGCAAAACATATTTTTTGTATGGCGGCAAAAACCGCTTTAATAATCCGAAGAAATTAACCATTTTATTTAGAGCAATGATTAATGAACAAAGAATAAAGACGATGGACTACATACGAAAAAGCAATGAAAAACACATGGGATTAATTCTCCTATAGAGAGGCAAATACGAAACATAAAACAAAGAAAAATAAAACGATTACACTCCTGTATAATTTCTTGGTGTTATTCTGCGCAACTCATCTTTAACAGTGTCTTCCACATTGAGTGTCTCTATAAATTCGCGAATGGTTATTTCGTTAATTTGCTCGTTTGTACGTGTAAGTTCCTTTAAGGCATTGTAGGGATCAGGATAATTTTCTCTTCGTAAAATGGTTTGTATTCCTTCAGCAACTACCGCCCAGTTATTGTCCAAATCGCGGTAAATAGCTGTTTCATTCAATAAGAGTTTATCAAGTCCTTTTAGCAAACTTTGGGTTGCTATAAGTGTATGTGCAAATGGCACACCAACATTTCGGAGCACAGTACTGTCTGTCAAATCTCGCTGTAAACGCGAAACCGGCAATTTCGCAGCAAGAAATTCAAGTACTGCGTTTGCCATGCCCAAATTTCCTTCAGCATTTTCAAAATCGATAGGATTAACCTTGTGGGGCATTGCCGAAGAGCCAACTTCACCGGCTTTAATTTTTTGCTTGAAATAATCCATCGAAATATATGTCCACACATCGCGACAGAAATCAATCAGTATCGTGTTGACACGTTTCATTGCATCGAATAGCGCAGCCAAATTATCATAATTCGATATTTGGGTAGTCCATTGTTCACGTGTGAGCCCGAGTTTATCATTCAGAAATTTATCTGCAAATAACTTCCACTCTATGGCAGGATATGCTACTTTGTGCGCATTAAAATTCCCTGTGGCACCACCAAATTTACCTGAAATTGGGATATTACGCATTTGCGATAACTGAACATCGAGCCTGTTGGCAATAACTCTGATTTCTTTACCTAACCTTGTGGGAGAAGCAGGTTGACCGTGAGTTTTTGCAAGCATTGCCACATCACGCCACTGATCGGCAAACTGGTTGAGTTTTTGCAGAATTTTTTCCGCTTCAGGATAATATACTTCTGTTAAAGCATCTTTTACTGATAACGGTACCGATGTATTGTTGATATCCTGAGAAGTTAGTCCGAAATGAATAAATTCTTTATAACTTCCGATATTTAGTTCATCAAATTTCTCTCTGATAAAATATTCAACTGCTTTAACATCGTGATTAGTTATTTTTTCGAAATCCTTAACTTTGAGGGCATCAGCATCAGAAAAATTTGCGGAAATTTCGCGTAGTTTTGTCAGTGTTTCAAACGGAACATTTTCCAACTGTTTTAATGGAACTTCGCACAAAGCAATAAAATATTCTATCTCCACAATAACCCGGTAGCGAATAAGAGCATACTCTGAAAAAAAATCGGCATACCTTTCTGTTTTTTGCCGATAACGACCATCAACAGGCGACACCGCCTTTAAAAATGAGAACTGCATATATATTGGATGAATTATATTTGTTTCTGTTTCAAATAAAGCATTTTATTAATAACACTTTATTAACTGATTTTGGAGATGCAAAGTTAATGAATTAATGCATACAAGAAAAGATTATATTTTTTGCTTGTATAAATAGCAGAAATGATGTACTTTTGTTAGTATGATTTTTAAAATCTCAAAAAAAAATATATTATCGAAAACCATAAAACAATTAACATATTGCGATATATAAAAATTCATAAAGAAGGCCGGTTAATCCTCGTTTCGCTGCTTTTTATCCTTTTTGCAGTAAACCTGATAATTTATATGCAGTTTCCATATCCGGCAATGGCAATTACTACAATACTATCAGCACTTATAATGGTATTCTTCACGTTTTTTTTCAGAAATCCCACTCGAGTTGTTGAGATTGACGATCCAGGATTAGTAATTGCTCCGGCCGATGGAACTATTGTTGTAGTCGAGCCTGTTGAAGAATACGAATATTTTGGAGATAAACGAATGCAAGTTTCAATATTTATGTCGGTGTTTAATGTGCATGCCAACTGGTATCCTGTAGCAGGGAAAGTAATTAAAACCAAGCATCACAACGGACGACACATGGCAGCCTATTTGCCAAAATCGAGTCATGAAAACGAACGTTCAACAGTGGTGATTGAAACACCCGCTAAAACGCAGATACTTGTCCGACAGGTTGCAGGTGCACTTGCACGACGTATTGTAACCTATGCTCATGCAGGGAAAGAATGTCATTTGAATGAACATCTCGGATTCATAAAATTTGGTTCACGTGTAGATATGTTCCTACCAATGGATACAGAAATATTTGTAACTGTTGGAGAAAAAACCACCGGAAACGAAACTATAATAGCACGCCTCAATGAGTAACGAACTTACTATCGCACGGGCTCAGCAAATGGTTGATGAATGGATAAAAACCTTTGGTGTGCGTTATTTCAGTGAACTTACGAATATGGCAATCCTAACTGAAGAAGTTGGTGAACTGGCGCGGGTTATAGCACGAAAGTATGGCGATCAGTCATCGAAACCTTCGGATGAAAAATATAATCTTGATGATGAAATGGCTGATGTGCTTTGGGTACTTCTTTGTCTTGCCAACCAAACGGGAGTAAATTTAACTTCAGCATTTGAAAAAAATTTGCAGAAAAAAACGGAACGCGACAGCGAAAGACATTTAAACAACAACAAGCTATTGTGCTGAAATATATAAATTTGAGAAAAATCTACAATTCCATTTTATGAACATGTTCGAAGAATTATTTAATATTTACAATTGCAATATAACAGACCAGGAGGTGAAAAATGCAATTGAAAAAATACACAACGACAATTTTGTTGCCAACAACAATGTAAATGTTTACAAGCAGTGCCTGAACTTTATTGATCTTACTTCACTTAACAGTACGGATACTTATGCCGGTATTATATCGATGGTTGAAAAGGTTAATAATTTCAGCAATAATTTTCCACATTTAAACAATGTAGCTGCTATTTGTGTATATCCATCGTTGGTGCCGGTGGTAAAAGAAAACCTTGAAGTTCAAGACATAGGAATAGCTTCAGTAGCGGCAGGTTTTCCGGCGTCTCAAACTTTTTTGGAAGTAAAAATTGCCGAAACTTCGATGGCTGTACTCGAAGGTGCAACTGAAATTGATGTGGTAATTTCTATAGGTAAATTCCTGGAAGGCAAATACGATGAAGTTCACGAAGAACTCTGTGAAATTAAAGCAGCCTGCAGAGATGCTCACTTGAAGGTGATTATCGAAAGCGGAGCGCTGGGATCAGCAGCCAATATCAAGAAAGCATCAATTCTTGCAATGAATGCAGGAGCTGATTTTATTAAAACTTCAACCGGAAAAATGCCTGTTGCTGCTACTCCCGAAGCCACATACATTATGTGCCAGGCTATTAAGGAATGGAATGCAAAAACCGGAGCTAAAGTTGGTTACAAACCTGCCGGTGGAATTGTTAGTACTGCCGATGCTGTTACTCATTACACCATTGTCAAATCGGTAC
>CAZDSY010000195.1:0-4116 GCA_964508285.1 uncultured Paludibacter sp. | reverse complement strand
ATGGAATGCATGGCTCTTTTAGGGTGACCGGATGCTCTGATAATATTATTCATGCCGAAAAACAGCGCTGCAAGTAAATTTCCCGGCACAATAATTTTCATGTATTCCATGGCGTACGAAGTAGTTTTTTCAGTACCGCCAAAGAGTAAAAGTAAATCTTCCATAAAAATGTACGAAAGCAAAACAACACTGCCGGTTATCAGGAAAGTAAGTGAAAATGCGTTTCCGAGTATCTTTTCAGCTTTTTCAGTTTCACCTTCGCCAAGGGTTATGGATATGCGCGATGCGGCTCCGGCACCAATAAGCATACCGAAAGCAAGCAGTACATTCATAAACGGAAAAGTTAGTGCCAACCCCGAAATGGCTAGCGGACCAACGCCCTGACCAATAAAAATACGATCGACTACATTGTAGAGCGACATTACAATAGTGCCTGTAATGGCCGGTATGGAAAACTCCCAAATGAGTTTCCCAATATTTTCGGTGGCAAGTCTGTTGGTGTTATTTTCCGACATTTACGTTTAGTTTCACAGTAAATTGCTTGCAAGTTCAGAAAGATAGCTTCGCTCACCTTTAACAAGATTTATATGTGCAAAAATATTTTGACCATGCATCCTGTCAATCATGTAAACCAATCCGTTCGAGAACATATCCAGATAGGGTGAGTCTATTTGTTGAATATCACCCGTAAAAACTATTTTTGTACCTTCGCCGGCACGCGTGATAATGGTTTTTATTTCGTGCGGGGTCAGATTTTGAGCTTCGTCAACAATAAAAAATGTTTCACTCAGGCTTCGTCCGCGAATATAAGCAAGCGCCTCAATCACTAATTGTTTGTTTTTCTGCATTTCCTCCAGTTGGCGAATTTCCTTTCCCTGATACGAAAAATGATGTTTAATAACATTCAGATTATCGAAAAGCGGCTGCATGTAAGGAGCAATTTTCTTTTGTTCATCGCCGGGCAAAAACCCAAGATCCTTGTTTGCAAGCGCCACAATGGGACGAGCCAATAAAATTTGTTTATAAGTTTCCCTTTTTTGCAACGCAGCCGCTAGCGCCAGCAGTGTTTTACCTGTTCCCGACTTTCCCGTAAGTGCAACAAGTTTAATATCATCGTCGAGCAACACGTTCAGTGCAAATGCCTGCTCTGCATTGCGTGGTTCTATGCCGTAGCAACGTTCTTTCGTAATACGTTGAATCAAACCTGTAAAAGGATTGTAACGGGCAAGTACGCTCGAACGGATACTTTTCAGTACAAAACAATCCTGTGGTTCAATATCGCCTGAGAATGGTAGTTCCTCGAGTGGTATTGTGCCCCCATTGCTGTAAAGATTATCGATTATTTCAGTAGGTATATCATTGTAAACTTCATGACTTTTTTCAAAAATGTAGATGTTTGTAACCTTGTCGTTGATATAATCTTCAGCCTCAATACCAAGCGAAAGCGCTTTCATACGCAGGTTTATATCTTTCGATACAAGAATGGTTTTGGTGTTTTTGTTTTTTTCCTTCAGGTTATAAACGGCAGCCAGAATCAGATGATCGGGCGTTTTTTCCATGAACGAATCGGCAATAATCTGCGGATAGCCCGAACCCGTAAGTATGAATAGTTTCCCTTTATCTTCGCCCAGCGAGGCTCCATTTTTAAAAATTTCGTCGCTCGCAATTAAATCCAGTTCGCGCGAAAATTCCCGGGCGTTAAAGTTGATTTGCTCATTTCCTTTTTTGAAATGATCGAGCTCTTCAAGTACTACTATAGGTATATAAATATCATTTTCTTCAAAATTTTGTATGCATTTGTAATCGTGCAATATCACATTAGTATCCAGCACAAAATTCTTCTTGGTACTTGTCTGTTGCTTTCTTTTTTTCATATACTGTGGGTCAATATGTAATTCAGACGTAAAATTAAGCATTTTCTGATTGCATTTTTTCTCTTTTTAAATTTATATCATAAATTAACAATTAAACCATCTTGTTTCGAAATTTGGCTGAACAGTTTTAACTATATTTGCAAATTATTTTCAAACAAAAAATTTCCCTGTCAGATTACAACTAAAAAAAACGAAATTTGTTCGTAAAGTATTATTTTCAATAAAAAAAAATTTATAAATAAATGAAATTCAAGCATATAATATTTTCAGGATTGCTGATTGCCATTTTCCTTTATTCGTGCAGCGAAAAAATTGAAGTAAATTTTTCGTATGCTCCTGAAATGCCAAAAGCTGGTCAGAAAGTAACTTTTACAAATACCACAACCGGTAAGGATGATGATTGGGAAGGGAAATACTGGAACTGGGAATTTGGCGATGGCGGAAAATCATTGTCAAAAAATCCTACCTATATTTATAAAAAATCAGGTAAATATACTATAAAACTCCGTGTGGATTCAAACGACAATTATATTAAAACGCTTGATATCACTGTTTACGACAGTATCCCCACGGTTTATATCAACACCGACTCTGTTAAATATTATCAGGAATCGAATTTTAGTGTGCTTATTTACAATCCTTATGGTTCAACAGTGAATTACGAATGGACTTTTTCTGCAAATGCAAAAGGTAAAACACTTGTGAACGGTAAAACCACGGATGCATCAGTTAATGTGTATTTCGATAAGAAAAACGTTGATGAAATAGTAACTGTTCATGTAAATATGGAAGATGGACCCGATACGGTTATTTCCCGAAGGTTTCATGTGCACGATGTTAAAGCCCGAAGTTTGGTAATGGCGCAAAAAAATAATAAGATTCTTCGCCAACGTATTTTCGATAAAGGTACCGAAGATTTTATGGTTACCAATATCAACAGCGGTAAACATCCTTTTAATATTTATGCCTTAAACGATAAACTGTATATTTTCGATGCAGGTACCAAAACCGGACTGTACGACGACTGGCAAACTGACACTTCAGGCGATGGAAATATCCGCGTTGTAAACATGACTGCATCGCAGGAAACAGAGGTTATTAATAACGCCGGAATGAGTTCACGTTTCGGATTTGCCAATGGTTTTGTCGATCGGGATTTTATTTATTGGACTGACTGGTCTGATTTTCTTTACCGCACTTCAATAAATGCTACAATCGGAAAATTTACCTGGAACGGAAATGCCGATGCACAAACTTCAGTACCTTATTATCTGGTGAAAACCGACCGTTTAGGTTATTTCGGTAACGGTTTGAATTTCGGACAGGTCAACGGAGGTGTTAATTATTACGATCAGGCTTATTTCTGGGCAAAAGGCGGAAAGGGCAGGGGACTCTACCGCTTTCTTTTGGGAGATATTCTTACAACAAATTCTACCGGAAATGTTGCACCACCATCGCTTGGCGCTATTCTTACCGATTATGCCATTCGCGCTTTTGTTATTGATAAGGTTAACCAGAAGATTTATTTCTCGGTAACTGCACCTGCCGATAAAGTTGGTTTCTGGGTAGCTAATTTAAATGGTTCGGGAGCTCAACGCATTGATAATGCTCCTGTTGACGATGAAAATTTGTATATCACGGGTATAGCTGTAGATAATGTTTCGAATAATGTATTTTGGGCTTATCGAAGTCCGGAAACACTTGGTAAGCCTGCACCTTATGGAACCTGGGAAAGTTATTATGCTGCAAATCCTACACACCGTACCGGCGTGAAACAGGCAAGCTTGGCAACGCAATTCAAACCGGCAGGGGCTGTTAAATACTTTGCGCCCGGAGTTGCAGCGTTTGGAATTTCATTGGATGATGTGAAGAGATAAAATATAATCTTCAATTCCTTTATTCCCAGGCTGGGCGTTATCACCTCGCTATTGTATTGCGCCCCTACAGAACTGGTTGTCCGAATTGCCAAAGCTCTGAAAGAGTATAATATTTTTTTGTATAACGACAGTCTGCGCAGAAACTCCAATCAGTTTCCAAAATTAGTAAATTTTTACATTTTCAGGCTTGTATAAATGCGATTTGATATAATAATTTTTTGTGTTCATAATTTTTATTTTTCAGAAAAGAGGCCTTAAATCGCATTAAAATATGCCTTATATGGACAAAAAAAAGGTTTGAGGCGTACATATACTAATATATCAACGCTTTAACGGTTTGCGGCTTGGCGTAGTGGCGGATTGCG
>CAZDSY010000194.1:0-4118 GCA_964508285.1 uncultured Paludibacter sp. | reverse complement strand
TAATACGAAAATGGGCTTTTTAAGGCTCGACTATTTAACTTCGGCAGGAGCACCAAATGCTCACATGCCCTCAAGTTGGAATACAAATCCTCTTGGAGGTGGTACTGCTGCAACAAATTTCACAACCGGTAATGATGTATTCATAGTACCTTCAGGAATATCCGGAATAATTGATGAGAATATAACTATTGGTACCGTTGACAACTCTGACACATGGGAATTGAGAGTTTTGGGTACTTTAACTGTGAACGATTCTAGGGTTATATCAATACAGCACAAGTACAACGGTGGTGGAAGTGTAAGTACACTAAATGTTATCAGCCCCGAAGGAAAAATTGTTTTTAAAGATCCAGACAGTTTTCAGTTACAAAACATCACATTAAATGTAACATCTGCAGGAAGTAGTAATTTTAATCTGAACTCCGGTTCTTCTCTCGAAACTGTTAATCAAAATGGTATTTTAGGTGCTCAAGGTTCAATATTGCCATCAGTTCACTTCAATATAACTTTAAATTCAGCAGCTAATTATATTTTTAGTGGTTCAGCACAAACAACAACAGGATTGCCTGCAACAGTTCACGATTTAACATTTTCAAATACTGGTTTAAAAAATTTAGCAGGAAATGTTTTAGTTTCGAATAATTTGACGATAAATGATGAAGCAAGTTTACACATTGCTCCGGCTCAAGTTGTATCAGCACTTACAGTTTTGAACAATGCAGGTGTTGCAGGAATTTTTGTGAATTCTGATATTACAGGAGTGTTACCATCAGGTACTTTAATTTTCGGTAATGATATTTCTCTCAATCCGGTACCTGCAACTGTACGTTTCTACTCTAAAGCATTTATCGATCCGGATGCCAAGTGGCAGTATTTCGGTATTCCTTTTACTGAATATGTACCTGGTGGAACACTCGGTCCATATAAAAAATACAGTTGGGACGAAACTTACTCAAATAATACACACTGGAAAATCGTTGAACCAAACAGTACGATGTTACCGTTCCTGGGTTATGCTATTACTCAACCAAGTGCTGATTATTACGATATAAGTGGCAATCTTACGAATGAATCTTTAGTAATGTCATTAAGCTATACACCACCTGTAATCCCTAATGATCCCAATGTTTATCCAGGTTCGCATATTCTGGCTAATCCATATACTGCTTCAATTCCAATAGCTTTAATCAATTTTGCTGGAATGGAAGAAAGTGTTGCGTTTTATAATACCGGATCTTATAATGATTGGTTAACAAATAACTCACAAACATACAATAGTTTACCCGGGCAATATTTGAATGTGCCTAAATTACAGGCAGGTCAATCTGGTCTGCCAGTTTCAATACCTTCAATGCAAGGGTTTTTAGTGAAAGTATTAAATCCGAATCCTCCGACTCCGGTAAAACGAGAATCGCAAGGTATGCAATTACCAGTTGTGCCCGAAGGTCTTATAGAAATTCCTTATGTGCCGGTTCTAAACACAGAACCTTTACGTTCTAAAAAGGATATACAACCAATGGTATCCACTATCATAGATATTAAAGGAGAAAATCTGAGTGATCGTATGTGGTTATTTACTAATGTAAGTTGCACCAAAGATTTCGATAACGGTTGGGATAGTCGCAAAATGATGGGAAGCAACTCGGCTCCTCAACTTTACTTTGTAGAAAATGATAATAAATTCCAAGTAAGTACGGTTGATGATATCAATGGTTCGTTCATCGGTTTCCGTAAAGGTATCGATAATGAATATACCATGATATTTACGCACAATAATACCGAACTTGCCTATCCAAATGGTATCTATTTGATGGACCTTGTAGCAAATAAAACGGTAGATGTAACCGAAAATGGTTCAACATATACTTTCAATGTAAGCAGTAGTTCGCCGATAAAGATGGCAAAAGCACCTGCTGAAGCTGAAGTAACCCGTTTCAAAATTGTAACAAGTCCGGGCATTACTACCGACAAAAATTCTATAAAAAATGAAATAAAAGTGATTGTTTCAGAAAAAAGTATTATTTTTGACAACCAAACCGAAAGGCAAGCTCAAATGTCACTTTTCGATGTTACCGGAAAAGTAGTGATGTGTAGCGTAGTCAAGGCAGGCGTATCTACCGTTAACGTAAATGTAACTGCAGGAACATATTTAGTTCAGGTGATAGCTGACAGAACAAATATTAAATCATCGATAATTATAAAGTAAAATTATGAAAACTGAAAAATCATTTATTCTACTGAGCGGAAAAATGCTCTTGTTAGCTGCATTTGTACTGGCTGTTGGATATTTTCAGCCTGTTAGGGCGAATATACAACAGGAAGATACTAAGCAACAAACTGTAAGTTCTGCTGAAAATACACCTATGTATGCCGATCCTAAATATACAAATCCAGCTTTGAATTCAAATTCGATTGCTAATAACGATCAGAAAAAACTTAACGATGGTCCTCCACCTCCCGACGAACCCATTCCTAATGATACACCTGTTCCATCGAGTATTATACCTTTGTTGGCGATGGCTTTGGGATTAACTTTTTGGCGGATTCATAAATCAATACGTAAAGCTCGTAAAGCAGAATAGTAATTTCAAATAAATATTTTTACTCTAAACTCCGTTGTTGGAAAAATTCCTTCTACGGAGTTTTTTTTATTTATATTTTTACGTATAATAAGTGTGAATTATTTATGTAAAAAGCTAAGTTTTTTCGTTTAAACTAAAAAAGGAATTTAGTAAAATTTTTATTATAAACTGAACAATTTTCGGTATATTTTGTTAAAAATTAAATCCATTTTGCTTTGAATTTTGGTGATTTACGTAAAGTACTATATTTGTAAAAAAAATTTTTAGAATCTGATTAAATATACGAAAATCTATGGTTTTTGATGAAAAAATGATAACAGAAGTCTATACCCGACTTTCTGAGAAAGTTACAAAAACAAGACTCATTCTTCAACGTCCGCTTACACTTTCAGAAAAAATTCTTTATGCCCACTTATCTCCTGATGAAGTCTTAAGACATTACGTTCGGGGTGTTGATTATGTAAATTTTTCACCTGATCGTGTTGCTATGCAAGATGCTACAGCTCAAATGGCATTGCTTCAACTTATGAATTCAGGTCGTAAAACAGTAGCTGTGCCTTCTACAGTTCATTGTGATCATCTTATTCAGGCACATGTTTCTGCAAAAGTGGATTTGTCAACAGCAAACAATGCAAATCGGGAAGTTTATGACTTTTTGAGCGCTGTATCAAACAAATTTGGCATAGGTTTTTGGAAACCTGGTGCAGGAATAATACATCAGGTAATATTAGAAAATTATGCGTTCCCAGGTGGAATGATGGTGGGGACTGACTCACACACTGTCAATGCTGGTGGACTTGGGATGATTGCCATAGGAGTAGGAGGAGCTGATGCTGTTGATGTAATGGCAGGATTGCCATGGGAACTTAAAATGCCCAAAATTATTGGTGTTAAACTTACCGGAAAACTTTCCGGTTGGACTTCACCCAAAGATGTAATACTGAAACTTGCTGGAATTCTGACTGTAAAAGGTGGTACAAATGCAGTAATTGAATATTTTGGCGAAGGTACAGAATCGCTATCTGCTACCGGTAAGGGAACAATTTGTAATATGGGTGCAGAAGTGGGAGCAACTACTTCAATTTTCCCCTTCGACAAAAAATCAGCTGAATATTTGAAAGCAACCGGTCGATCCTCTGTGGCTGAACTTGCGTTGAAAAACATAGAACACCTGCAACCCGATGCAGAAGTGATGAAAAATCCCGAAAAATATTACGACCGCATTATAGAAATCAATCTCAGCGAACTTGAACCACACATCAACGGGCCTTATACACCCGATGCAGCTTATACACTAACAGAATTTGCACGGATTGTTAAAGAAAAGGGTTATCCACAAAAAATGGAAGTGGGACTGATAGGCTCCTGCACAAACTCATCGTACGAAGACCTTACGCGTGCAGCATCTATTGTTAAAAGAGCGAAAGAAGACGGACTAAAAGTACAGGCACAATTTATCATTAATCCGGGCTCGGAACAGGTTCGTTACACAGCTGAACGTGATGGCGTACTTGCAGAATTTGAATCGGTAGGTGC